>NZ_CAXTGZ010000784.1:0-2436 GCF_964243625.1 uncultured Caballeronia sp. | reverse complement strand
CCGGGGCAAAAACTCCGAAGATAGCCAGTTACGGAAATTCGAAACGCGTTTCGGCCTACACCGACACAAGACAACGAGCGAGCAAAGTGGCTCGATTACGCCGATCCTGAGGTGGCTTTATACGCCGATCATCGAGTGGCCTGAACATGCCGATCATTCACTGGCCCGATTACGGCGATCATCTGGTGGCTCAATTACGCCGATCATGAAATGGCCCGATTACGCCGGTCCGTGACACCGGCCAACGCGTAGTTTGCTCGTCAATTGCCGAACCGCCCGGACGCCCGTCGTTTTGCGCCACATGCGGCGCGACACGATTCGCGCGACAACCAGCAACGAAGCCGGCGGTGTCGTAGTTCTTATCTGCGCCGACCGCTATGGCGCGACTCGCAACACCAGCCACATCTGCAAGCATCTGCCCGGCCGCGTCGCGCTCGGCGGTGCCCGTCGCCAACGTCACCTGCGCGTTGACCACCAGTCCGTGCCGGTTGTCGGTCAGAACAAGACCCGTATAACAGAGCATCGCGCCTGTTCCTTTGCTCTTGCGAAACAAGCCTGCGTGCTCGTCGATCGTGGATTAGTGTTTCGTTACTGCGCTTCTGGCCATGCCAGTTGTCATTGGGCGCAGGAGGTTCGTCAAAAGGCGTGTCGCCTTCGTCTGGGCTCGCCTTGGGCACAAAGCTCTTGTGCCCGGCTCATGCCTGAATCACAACGTGCCGTCAACGCTAAAGTGTTCCCCGAAAAGATACCCGCGCTCGCGCGCCCTCTCCACTGTCTCGTTGAAGAGCAACACCAGTACGTCGTGTTCAAGCAACCGATCTCGGTTCTTGCTGAACGTTAAGTGGTCCCAGACAGTGACCGTCCATCGGCAGGCCAAAGAACCAGCGGAACAGCGTATTGTACGAAATCTGTTCCGTCACCATGCGCTCGCTACGAATTGAGTACAGCACCAGCAGCAAAAATGCTCGCACCAGTTTCTTCGGCGCGAGGCTCGGCCGACCTCCTTTCACATCAGCTTCATACATCCGTGTGAAAACGTCGCCCATAGGCTTAAGCGTCATTGAGCCAGTTGCGAATTGGACGCAACGTGTAGTGTCCTTCGGCACGAAGTCATCCAGCTTCATCACAGTGAACATCGACTCGTAAAACCATCTGGTCCGCGCATCCGTTCTATCTCGCTCTCATTGATAAGATCGGTTCAACGTGTGCGCCCATGTCCCGGATGACCGTTCAACGAGGTATTTCAACGGCCTGCTATACATCAGCAACCGGATTTCTGCAACGCAAGCGGTTCGACAATTTTGCACGCCTCTTGATAGCGGACGGGCGGGAGGGCGTTTGCCCACTGCTTAGCGGCAAATGGACGTATTCTAGGGAGAGCCATTGCTGCTGAGCGTACCGGTTCTAGGTCGAATGGCGGCCTCATCGGGTTCCCGAGATATCCTTGACATTTTCCGGTTCTTCGGAGTCAACGCTTTTGTAATGTTTCTGGTCAACATGCTGACATTTTGATGAAATACTGTGAAGGATTACCTGCCAGGCTCAACATCGTCATTTTCATGAGAGCGAGGGGGACTGCGACAGTGCGATTGGGTCTACAATTCTAGCTATTTCGAGAATCAGGCACTTGGACCTGCTCAAAAGTGGGGCGATAGTACGCTTCGTACAACGCTTGCTATCGCACTCATCGCGCTTAATCGCTACTCACCACTTGCTACGATCGGACTGTGAACTCAAAACCAGCTTTATCCGACCCGAATATCGAAGAAGAGTTCTATCTGGAGCTTAACCGGTGGTTTCCCTATCGGTTCTCATGGATTGCAAACGAGGTAAGCCTTTGCCTGCATCAGGTTTATCACTCGCGCTGGGGCATATCTGTTCCAGGATGGCGCATTATTACTGTGCTCGCTGAATTTGCGCCTCTGGCCGCTAAGGATGTTGCTGCAAAGACGGCGATGGATGTGGTCCAGGTAACACGCGCTGTCAACGAGTTATACAACAGGGGTCTCGTGCTCCGACGTGAGGACACAATCGACCGCCGCCGGGTTTCTCTTAGATTGAGTGCTTCAGGTCGCAAGCTGTACCACGAGGTTGTGCCCTACGCGCAGCAGTTGGAGGGGGAGTTATTACAGGGACTTAGCACCGCCGAGCGCGACACGTTGGCTGCATTGCTAGATCGGGTCCAAGAAAATGCGGGGCGGGTTGCGAGTGAGCATATAGACACTCACACCATTAGCGATAAGCGCAAAACACCTTTATCCTCTAACGGAATTGCCTGACATTTTGATTTCTGTCCGTTCTTTGCTTGATATTTCGCGACAGGGTGGATGCTGCGAGTTTTAAGCAGCGGTGATATGCATTCGGACCGCATTTACTTCGCCGTACTGCCTGATTCGCCAATTTGTTTTGGAATGCGGTTCGAGCGATGTTAAGTGT
>NZ_CAXTGZ010000783.1:0-2449 GCF_964243625.1 uncultured Caballeronia sp. | reverse complement strand
CGTGAGTTGGTCATCGTGGGGCCTGATGGTCGAAGTGTGGTTGAACGAACTGAGCTGCCTTTGATTCTTGTATGTGCCCGCAATAGCTTTCCATGTCTTGTCTCCAACTCATCAACTTGTTGGCTCGCATCCGAGTGAATGACGCTCGGCTCGTACTTGCTCTACAGGAACTATAACTCGACGATTCGCCGTTGCTAAGCGAACACTTTATCAACCTCAGATGGTTCGCTTAGCAACGTTATTTCACGGCGTTTTTTGAGCCGTTTTATGTGTTTCATAAATGCGTTGCGGGAGTGTGGGCTGCCCCTCGTATACCCCCGCCGATATGAAATTCTGTGCTTTACCCTCTCATGGCTTTACCCAAGTTCAACCCTTTTTTAATTTGGATCATCGCCATGAACCTCAAAAACAACCCTGCTTGCCGTCCCTTTCTCGAAGCCGGCGACCTCTCGCAAATCTCCGCCTATTACGAAGAGGAACGCCACACAATGTGGATGATGCTTCGTTCACGCCCGCGTCCGTGTTTTACGCAAGATCTCGTGAATGACATCATCGATCTCGCGCGTGCAGCCAGAGAATCAGGCTTGCGTTTTGACTTCTGGGTCACGGGCTCTCTCGTTCCAGACATCTTCAATGTAGGTGGCGATCTGGACTTCTTTGTCGATGCCATTCGATCAGGCCGGCGTGAATTGCTCATGGCTTACGCGCGTTCGTGCATAGACGGGCTGCATGAAATTTATAGCGGATTTGGTACCGGTGCCATTTCGATTGCAATGGTAGAGGGCACCGCGCTCGGAGGTGGATTCGAGTCCGCATTGGCACATCACTTTCTTCTCGCGCAGAACGACGCGAAGATGGGTTTCCCCGAAATCGCCTTTAACCTCTTTCCAGGCATGGGCGGCTATTCACTGGTCGAACGCAAGGCGGGCATGCGGCTCGCCGAAGAATTGATCAGCACCGGAGAAGCGCATACCGGCGAGTGGTACGCAGAGAAGGGAATTGTCGACCAGACTTTCCAGCCTGGCGATGCATTCCTTGCGACGCGGACTTTCATAGATGGCATTCGACCCAAGCTCAACGGCATTCGCGCGATGGTCAAGGCGCGGCAACGTGTATTGGCGTTGCCGCGCGCTGAACTGATCGAGATTACGGAGGACTGGGTACGGGCCGCCTTCACGATTGAAGAGAAGGATCTGGCCTTCATGGAGCGGCTGGTCATGTTGCAGAACCGCCGTGTCTCCAAACTGAAGATGGCAAGCCTTGACCAGCACTAAGCAGTTTTAAGCCTTACCAACACTCCTTAACCTGGAGACGCTCAGGCGATGAGCCTGAGCTTTCTTTTCTCCGCGAGCCACGCTTCGAAGGCTCTTGCAGGCATGGGCCGCGCGTAAAGGAAGCCTTGCACGAGATCCACGCCCAGGCCGCGCAGGAAATCCGCTTCAGCTTCGCTTTCCACGCCTTCGGCTACCACCGACAAACGCAGCTCATGCGCAATCGCGACCATGGCGCGCACGAGGGCTTGCGGTTTGCTGTTGACATCGATTCCCTTGATGAAGCTTCGATCCAGCTTGATGGCGTCGAGCGGAATACGCGACAACTGCGACAACGACGAATAACCCGTGCCAAAGTCATCGAGATGCACACGCACGCCCATCTTGCGGAATTGCGTGATCAGCACGAGCGCCGCCGCTTCGTCTTCAATGAAACAGCTTTCGGTCAATTCCACGTCGAGCATGCACGAACGCGAGCGCGTCTCTGCAAGCACCTCGGTGAAATGCTTGACGATATCCGTATCGCGCAACTGGCGCGCCGACACGTTGATGGATATGCGCAGGTCGAGGCCCTGCTTCTGCCAGTTCGACGCCTGCGTGGCAGCCGCTTGCATGACCCATCGCCCAAGCGGCCCGATCAACCCGGACTCCTCCGCATAGGGGATGAAGTCGAGCGGCGAGACAACGCCGCGCTCCGGCGAATTCCAGCGCACGAGCGCTTCGACGCTGTCGACGTCGCCGCTCCTGAGATTCACCTTCGGCTGGTAATAAAGCTCGAGCTGATTCTCTTCAAGCGCCCGGCGCAGGTTCGTGTCGAGCCACACATATTCCGCAACCTTGCGGTTCATTTCCGGCGTAAACACGCGATACGTATGCTTGCCGCCATCTTTAGCGACGTACATGGCGGTGTCCGCGCTGCGAATCAGGCTTTCGAGCCTGTCGCCATGCTCGGGATACAGCGCTATACCGATAGAGCAACCGGTATAAAGCTTGATCAGTCCGAAGTCAAAAGGCAGGTGCAGGCTGCCCAGGATGGTTTCAGCGGTCTTGGTCAGCAGCGGGATGGTCGACTTCCTGACGACCACGACGAACTCGTCACCGCCGAGCCGCGCAAGCGTGTCACCGGGAGCGAGACAACTCTTGATCTTCGCCGATACCTCGCGGATCAGCCGGTCGCC
>NZ_CAXTGZ010000782.1:0-2452 GCF_964243625.1 uncultured Caballeronia sp. | reverse complement strand
ACGCTTGGGCGTACCACTGTTTGTCGGACGCCGCGACGCCATGGCGCTCACTGACGCCGGGCGTGAGTACCTCGCTGAGATTGCACCGCTGCTACAGCGACTCGAACGAGCCACCGTGAACGTCATGGCGCTCAAGGGACGCGGCGGCTCGTTGTCGCTGTCCGTGGGGTCATCGGTGGGAAATTATTGGCTCATTCCTCGACTGCCTGAATTCACGCGTGAGCATGGTGAAATCACGCTGAATTTGAGGACGCGCGTGGGCGCTGTCGATTTTGGAGCGACGACCGTGGATGCGTCGCTGGAATTCGGCGATGGCCAGCGACAGGGGCTGCATAACGACTTCGTGGTGCCGTTGCAGTTGTCGCCGTATGCGGCACCTTCGTGGATCGCGATGCACGGTGAAAGGGTCGATGCGCGGACGCCAAAGTCAGCACTGATCCAGCATCTGACGCTTCCAGAAGCGTGGGAAGGGTGGTTCGAGCGTGAAGGCATAGCCGGCGCTGCAGGTCGGGATGGTCCGAGGTATGAGGTCATGTCGATGGCACTGAACGCCGCAGTCGCCGGAATGGGGGTCGCGCTTTTACCGTCATATATGGCCGACGATTTGGTCTCGGCGGAAAAACTGGAACGCATGTCGGACCAGATCTGGTGCTACCCCAAAGGTTACTACCTCGTATATCCGAAGGTTTCAGCGCAAATGAAATCGTTGCAGATTTTTCGGCAGTGGCTGCTCGGACAACACAAAAAGGCTTAATCGACGCGATTCTGCTTTAAATTTACAGCGACACGCGAAACTCATGACCCGAACTAGCAGGCACTCCCAAAGCAAGTAGGTCGATTCCCGGCCGAACTCGCGGATCCCTGCTGACTGTGGTTATCTGCATGTGACAGGACTGATGCCCGCGCACGGGTTTGTTGATTCAGCATTGCAGCGATCACTCACTGAAAAGAGATTTCAATTGAGAAATAAATCGCGCAGCACAGATGCGGCGGATTTTTAACGAATCTCGGCCGGCCCTCTTCGTGGTGGGCGATCCTCAAGCGCATGCGGCCGACCATTGCCGTCTACTTCTGCATGGTCTGGTCAAACACGCTGTTTTTCAGCTGGATGCCGATTTTCTTCATGCAGTCGCAGCACCTCGACATTAAGAGCTCGGCTATCTATTCATCGGGCGTGTTTCTGGCCGGCGTGCTGGGCGATGTATCGGGCGGACTAATCAGCGACTTCATTCTCAAGCGCACTGGCCGCATCACGCTGGCTCGGCAGGGCGTGATTGCGGTCAGCCTGCTTGGCGGCCTTGCGTTCTTCGTGCCGGTCCTCATCAGCCACAATGTCATGACGATCACGCTGTGCCTGAGCGCAGCATTCTTTTTCCTCGAATTGACGATCGGTCCGATCTGGGCTGTTCCAATGGACGTTGCACCGCGAGAAGCGGGCACTGCGAGCGGCATGCTTAATTTTGGCGCGGCGATTGCGACCATCATTTCGCCGATCGTGTTCGGGGCGATCATCGACAGCACCGGAAGCTGGACCTTGCCCTTTGCCGGCGCGATTGGTTTTCTTCTGGTGGGCGCGATCATGACACTCTGGATTCGCCCGGACCGGAAGGTGGCGGACCTGCAGGCATTTCGTACCGTGGCGACCGTGCGCTGACGGGAGTTTTAGTGGCCTACACGGTGACAGCGCGAAACCGAACAAAGCGCGAATGCTTCATTTGGTGCCCGCCTAGCTGACCAGCAAGCGCATCGAGAGCGGCTACAATCCGGGCTTGCGCGGAATCACGCTCGATCGTTCCCCTCGCGGCAAGCCCGTCATATCGCTGCATAAAGGTGCGGACTCCGCTGATGGGACGGGGGCTTGGTCTGCGTCAGCTGTCTACCTGGCCGTGCAGCATCGTCGACATCAGAAAAAGGGCCGAACAACGAGTTCAAGGCCGAGGACGACGAGGAGGATCAGGAACCAGCGGCGGAAGGTGGTGATACTTATATGCTTGCGAATTGCGGTCCCGCCCCACATGCCTAGCAGCGCCGGGACGACAGCAACTGTGGACAGCGCAATATTTCCAGGATGGAATGCTCCGCCGCGGGCCAGTCCCGCGGTAAGCGCTATGGTCGAGATCGTGAAAGATAGTCCCAGTGCCTGAATCAGGTCGTCCTTACTGAAGCCGAGTGCCTGGAGATAAGGGACAGCGGGAATGACAAATACTCCCGTTCCTCCGGTGATCACGCCTGTCATCAGCCCAATGACTGGCGATAACCAGCGCTCCGTACGCGCCGGCACCGACAATGGTTTTGCCAAGAGACTGTGTACGGCGTAGAACACCAGGGCGGCGCCCAGTCCAACGCCTGTCCATCTAGTGCTGGCGCTCGTCATAAGCGATGATCCGGCGATGGTGCCGACCACTATGCCAAGCATCATGAGCCACAACCTTTTGATTAGCGAAACGAAGTC
>NZ_CAXTGZ010000781.1:0-2458 GCF_964243625.1 uncultured Caballeronia sp. | reverse complement strand
TAACCCCGTTCGCGGCCGATCAGCTTCGTGCGCTGGCCTTCGCCGCGGGCGCGGTGATAGGCGAGGGCGATTTTCAGCGCGGTATCGACTGATTCGGAACCGGAGTTCGTGAAGAAGATGCGGTCGAGCCCTTCGGGCATGATCGCCGCGACTTTCGTGGCTGCTTCGAATGCAAGCGGATGGCCCATCTGAAACGTCGGCGCAAAGTCGAGCGTGGCGGCCTGATGCTGGATGGCGGCGACGATTTCGTCGCGGCAGTGGCCCGCATTCACGCACCAGAGGCCGGCGCAACCGTCGAGGATTTCGCGGCCATCGGTCGATTTGTAGTACATGCCCTTCGCACCTTCGATCAGGCGCGGCGCCGCTTTGAATTGCCGGTTCGAGGTAAAGGGCATCCAGAACGACGAAAGGTCGTCGATGACGGGGCGCGAAGTCATGTGAAATCTCCTGTTAGAACACGCAATGTAGTCCTCGATAAAAACCCGCGGCATAGACAGTTGTCCTGTCGCGCGAAGAACTGTGCTGGCAGAATGATGGAAACTGTATTGGTGACGCCGCCGCATGTGCTTCACACTGATCCGGCTGGTTCACTTCCTTGATCATCCTCTTTTCAGCGATTCATGATCGAACTTCAACTGGACCGCGACCGGGCGCAGGCGACGCTCGTCGAGCAACTCGTGACTGCGTTCTCCGGCGCGATCGAACAGCAGACGCTGCGAGCCGGGGCGTTGCTGCCGTCGGTACGTCAGCTTGCACAAACCGAACGCCTCAGCACGTTCACGGTAACCGAGGCATATGGACGGCTTGTGTCGATGGGACTCGTCGTCGCGCGGCGCGGTTCCGGCTACAGGGTGGCGGCGCGCACGGCGGCCGCGCCCAGGCGCAGCGTCGCGTGGCAACCGCCGAGCCTGACCGCAACCTGGCTGCTGTCCGATGTCTTCGCCGATCACTCCGTGCCGATCAAGGCTGGCTGCGGCTGGTTGCCCAATGAATGGGTCAACGAAAGCGGCCTGCATCACGCGTTGCGATCGGTGAGCCGCGTACCTGCCGCACGCATGGCGGACTACGGGCATCCGTATGGTTTCGCGCCGTTGCGCGAACGCATCGCCGAGCAGCTCGACAGGTACGGCCTGCCGGCGGACCCGGGCGCCAACGTGCTGTTGACCGCGGGCGCGACGCAAGCGCTCGACCTCATCGTGCGCACGCTTCTACGGCCCGGCGACAAGGTGATCGTCGAAGATCCCGGTTATTGCAATCTGCTGCAGATCCTGCGGCTCGCAGGGCTGACAGTGCTGGGCGTGCCGCGCACGCCGGCGGGTATCGATACCGATGTCCTCGAGCGGCTCGTCCTCGAACACAAGCCCAAGGCGATCTTCGTCAATACGACGCTGCAGAATCCGACCGGCGCGACCTTCGGCATGGCGGCGGCGTTCCGTCTGCTGCAGATCGCCGAACGCCACGGCTTGTGGGTGGTGGAAGACGATGTCAGCCGTGAACTCGTACCGCCCGGCGCACCGCTGCTGGCGGCGATGGAAGGCCTGAACCGCGTGCTTTATATAGGCGGATTTTCGAAGACCATCACGCCGGGATTGCGCTGCGGTTACGTAGTCGCGGAGCGCGACGTGTTGCGCGAACTGGCGCGCACGAAGATGGCGGTGGGGCTGACTTCATCGGCGGCGACGGAGCGCATTGTCGAGAAGGTGCTGACCGAAGGACGCTACGCGCGGCACGTCGAAGCGGTGACCGAGAAGCTGAAAGATGCGCACCTGGACGTGGAAGAACGCATGGATGCGCTCGGAGTGGAGGTGTTTTGCAGGCCACGCGCCGGGTTGTTCTTGTGGGCGCGCCTGCCGGTCGAAGCGGAACACGCCAATGAACTGGCCACGCAGGCGCTGGAACATGGCATCTGGCTCGCTCCTGGCTCCTACTTTCGTCCAGACGATGCCGCCAGCAAGTGGTTTCGGTTCAATGTGCCGTATTCAATGGAGGATGCATTGTGGAGGTTTATCGAAGGGTGGAAGGGGAGGTCGCGCTGATCTCTGCCCACGCCACACGCAAAAAAGCGCGGGCATCCCCGCGCTTTTTTGCGTCTGTCACAACGGTGTTCCCGGTTCAGGAACACCGCGGCTTCATCGCCTGAATACGCCGAGCAGCAACGTAGCCAGGAAGATCACGATAAAGATGAAGAACAGGATCTTCGCGATCTCGGTTGCGCCACTTGCGATACCGCCGAAGCCAAAAAATGCCGCGATGATCGCGATGATGAAAAAGATGACAGCGTATCGAAGCATAAAGCCCTCCAAAGGGTCGATTTATCGGATTGGTTTGCGTGCTGGCTTGACGCCCGGCCGCTTTGATTGCTTGAAATGCCGCTGTGTCCTGCAGCGCGGTACTTAGAGCAACCCTCGTGCCCAAAATGCGCATTCCGCAAAAAAAGGGCGCGATAAACAACCAGGCC
>NZ_CAXTGZ010000780.1:964-2478 GCF_964243625.1 uncultured Caballeronia sp. | reverse complement strand
GCACGCAACCCCAATTTATCGCGTCTACTTCCTCGGAGCGCATGCAGGTTTTGGTTACCTCGGGGGACTCGACCCCCGCTTGCATGTACCGAGACTTGAGCAGCCGAGAGTCAGTGTACCTGCCGGCTCCGTGGCGATCGGCGGTGTCCAGACCGGTGTTATCGCTCAGACGTCGCCTAGCGGTTGGAATCTAATCGGCTCAACCGATGTGACGTTTTTCAATGTGGGTGCGACACCACCCGCGTTGCTCGCCCCGGGTGACAGGGTACGATTTCACGTTAGTCGAGTGGAAGCATGATTGAACTCTTGAAGGTTGCGCCGCTGTGCTCGGTGCAAGATGTCGGCCGATTCGGTTTTCGTCATGTTGGTGTTGGCACTTCAGGGGCAATGGACACCTTAGCCCTTCGTGTCGGGAACATTCTTGTGGGGAACGCCGAGGGCAGTGCGTCGATCGAAATTACAGTGTTTCCGTTTGTCGCTCGGTTCACAGTAGCGATGCGAGTCGCAGTGACCGGTGGTGGCTGCAGCGCTGAAGTAGAAGGCAAGCGTTATCCTCCATGGTGGTCCTTTAGCGTGAAAGCGGGCGAAACTCTGACGATTTCGCCGCCGGCCCGCGGTGCACGTGCCTATCTATCGGTATCAGGAGGCCTCGACGTGCCGGTTGTCCTAGGCTCACGAAGCACCGATCTTAAAATGGCGCTCGGTGGCTTTCAGGGGCGATGCCTAAAAAGAGGCGATGTCCTATCAATTAATGATAGGACTGATGCGGCCGCGGCCGGCGTCGCCGACAGCTTCGGTGTCTCACCTCCGCAGTGCAATTTGGGCGCGAACGAAGGCGCACCACAAGACTCGCATGGAGGGCAAGGGCAGCTAGCTCGCGTGCGCGTTGTAGCGGGACCCGAGTACGACTCGTTTTCAGAAGAAGCAACCATGCGGCTCTGGGAGGTGAATTGGCAAGTAAGCCCGACCAGTAATCGGATCGGTTATCGGCTGGAAGGCCCGGAAATGCATCTCCAACAGCCGCTCCAGATGCTTTCGCACGGAATTGTGCCTGGTGTGGTTCAAGTCCCGCCTAACGGCAAGCCGATTGTCATGATGAGCGATGCGCAGACTTCCGGCGGATACCCGAAGATCGGGGCTGTCATCGAGGCGGATTTATGGCGGCTGGCACAACTGCCGGTTGGGGGTTCGGTCCGGTTCCACAGAGTTTCGATAGAAGAAGGGATCCTCGCTGAAAAGTTGCAGGCTAAATATGTGGAGACGATACGGGCGTCGCAGTGGAGGGGGGTATGGATATAGGTGCAATCGCTGCTTTAATCGACCTCTTTAAACGCTCCGACCTGAAACAGATGACAGTGCGCGCGAAGGATTCAACGTTGGTGCTCACGCAATGCATAGACTGGAAGAAGATGGCCGAGGAGACCGTGTATTCGACGGGCACGCAAGTCACCGCAACGATGTCGAGCGCGGCGCGCACAGACTTCGTAAAAGCAAACTTTCCCGGTTTCCTTGAA
>NZ_CAXTGZ010000780.1:0-954 GCF_964243625.1 uncultured Caballeronia sp. | reverse complement strand
GCGTTACTGGCAGAGGACGGGATCCTTCCAAAGGAAGGCACGCGATTGAGCGAGGGTGATATCGTTTGCCTCATACGTTACGGGATTCACTATCGAGTTGTCCGGACAAGTTACGATGGAACGCTTGGGCGCCAGTTAGTTGCTCACGGTTCTCCGATCGGGTTCGGCCAAGCGTTATTTGAAATTTACCGACCTAGGGACGCGCAAAGTGACGACAGTTGACCTCAACGCCGATATGGCCGAAGGATACGGACCTTACAAAATGGGCGATGACGAGGGAATGCTCGAGATCGTCACATCAGCGAACATCGCGTGTGGTTTCCACGCTGGCGATCCCGACATCATGGATAAAACGGTACGTGTGGCTCTCGCACGAGGCGTCGACGTCGGCGCTCATCCTGGTTTCAACGACGTATGGGGCTTCGGCAGGCGAATGATTTTGGGCGACAGCGCGCGTACGATCGAAAATCTGATTGCGTATCAAATCGGCGCTTTGCAGGCGATTGCTCATGCAGCCGGCCATCAAGTCACTCATTTTAAGGCTCATGGCGCACTGGGCAATGCTATGTTTAGTGACCGAAGCCTCTCAGACGCGGTTGCAAGAGCAGTCAAAGCTGTCGCGCGCGATCTCCTTTACGTGATTCCACCTTTGACCGAAGGCGAGAACGCTGGCATGCGCGCGGGACTTAATGTCATACGGGAAGCATTCGCCGACCGGGCGTACACCGATGAAGGTCACCTTGTCTCGCGGCGCCTCGAAGGCGCGGTTATTCACGATCCAATAGAAGCGAGCCGCAGGGTCCTGGCTATGATTGAAGATGGATGTTTAACGTCGGCGTCAGGAAAGAAGCTGCCTGTTAAGGTGGATACTGTCACGGTCCATGGTGACACAGCCGGTGCGGTGCACATGGCCGCCACCGTTAAAGGGAGTTTGATTCAGGCTGGTATATCCAT
>NZ_CAXTGZ010000779.1:0-2483 GCF_964243625.1 uncultured Caballeronia sp. | reverse complement strand
CTTTTTAGGGTATGGCGTGCAGCCGCCGACGCCGAGTTGGGGAAACATGCTTAACACCGCTCAGGGCTATCTCGACAGTGCCCCGTGGCTTGCGATTCTTCCAGGTGCCCTGATCACCTTGACGGTTCTGAGCTTCCACTTCTTGGGCGAAGGCATATTAGACCTGTTCGATGTGCGCTCAGGTACTCGCCAATAAACACGCCCGCAAGGCAATCTGTTGCGACTTACGTTCACAGCCCCCCGCGCTCCGGTCGATCGTCACGAGGCCGCCCATTTAATACGCCTGGCGAAGGCAAGCCTGCAGGTCATCTAAATTAAATCAACGCCATACATCATGTCCAACGAGATCAAACGACTTCAAACCAACCCACGCATGAGCCAGGTGGTAATCGCGAACGGTATTGTCCATCTGTCCGGTCAGGTCGCGGATACTGCAAGCGCATCCATTACAGTGCAGACGACGCAGATACTCAAGCGCATCGACGCGCTTCTCGCAACGGCGAGTGTCGAGAAGACGCGTGTCATCACCGCGAACGTTTGGCTCAGCAACCCGAAACACTTCGACGAGTTCAATTCGGCATGGGTTGCTTGGGTACCTGCTGGTCACGCACCGACGCGCGCCTGCGTGCAGGCGCTGCTGATGAAGCCGGGACTCGACGTCGAAGTCGCCGTGACGGCACTCGCATGACGTCATCGAGCAAGGAAGCATCTCTATGAAGTTCGATACGGTCGTACTCGGCGGCGGCATAGTGGGCGTATCGGTCGCCATACATTTGCAAAAGCGCGGGCTTGCGGTCGCGCTGGTCGACCGCAAGGCACCGGGCAACGAGAGTTCGTCTGGCAACTCAGGGCTGATTCAGCGTGACGCAGTCCCTTATGCGTTTCCGCGCGACTTCGGCACTTTGGTGCGTTATGCCTGCAACCGTTCGCTTGATGTCCACTATCACGTCAGCGCTATGCCGAAGCTTCTGCCATTTCTCTACCGATATTGGCACTACTCGCGCGCGGACCGCTATTCGGTCATCGCCCGCTCATACTCAACCCTGATCGAACATTGCGTGAACGAACATCGCGCACTTATCGAGGCGTCTGGCGCGCAGGCACTCTTACGAACGGGCGGCTGGATGAAGGTATTTCGCAGCGCAGTTAAGCAGGATGCCGACTTGCTTAAAGCCAAGCGGTATAACGCGGACTACGGAATCGCGTTCGAAGCGCTTGACGCGGCGCAATTGCGGCGTGCCGAGCCGTCGTTGGGTCATGCATTGATTGGCGCGTTGCGTTATACCGAAGCCGACTCCATTAGCGATCCCCATGCGCTCGTGACCGCCTACGCAAATTACTTCGAACAGCTTGGGGGCCGCGTATTCATCGGCGACGCATCAACGCTCGAACCGCAGTGGAGCGTCAATACAGAGGCGGGCCGCATCGACGCCCGTTCGGCCGTAATAGCGCTCGGCGCCTGGGCCGATATAGTCAGTAAGCGGCTCGGTTATCGGCTTCCGTTGGCCGTCAAGCGGGGGTACCACATGCACTACGCGGCAAAGGACGGCGCACGCCTGAACCAACCAGTGGTTGATACCGAGATAGGCTACTTGATCACGCCAATGGCCCGCGGCATCCGTCTGACGACCGGCGTCGAACTTGCTGCTGCTGACTCCCCCGCGACTCCAGTTCAACTAGATGCTATCGAACCGATCGCGCGAGATGCCTTCCCGCTAGGTGCGAGGCTCGATAAGCAACCCTGGCTAGGCATGCGGCCGTCCACGCCGGACATGCTGCCGATCATCGGACCTGCGAAACGGCACAAAGACTTATGGTTCGCGTTCGGCCACGCGCATCACGGGCTGACTTTAGGACCAGTTACCGGGCGTCTGCTCGCCGAGATGATGGTAGGCACAGACACGATCGCGGATCCTTTCCCATTTCGGGTTGATCGTTTTTAAACTGTTGCTAAGTGGTTGCTCAGTAATAGATCGGTAGCGTCGCGGTTTGTCGAGAAACTTATTCACGAGATTTTTACAGATGCACTTTTCTCAACGCGTCTCAAGCGGTGGTCATGGATTAGCGATTTACACGGCGCGATGAAGCATGCGCTGTTACGCCAACATGGCGCCATATAGCGTTCTGCACTTAGCAAGAGGTTACACACCGTAGCCGAGTCTCAACCTTTCACTTAATCATAGACGTCACACGGCCAAACGAAGGGGAATATTTCCGTTTTCAATAGAAGGCCTTTTCAACACATTTCGTACAACTTATATGTTTGAAATTCCGGCATGGAGCTCAATACACTGGCACTCAGAACAGTGACCTTGCCAAACAGTATCAATCCTTGGAGATCATCAATGAAAAAGTCGCTTCTCGTTCTGGCAGCGTTGGGTCCGTTCGCAGGTGCCGCGCACGCTCAGAGCAGCGTGACGTTGTACGGTGTTGTCGATGCAGGTTTCGCTTACGTCAACAATGTCGTTGGTAAAAAGCTTTAC
>NZ_CAXTGZ010000778.1:0-2492 GCF_964243625.1 uncultured Caballeronia sp. | reverse complement strand
TCGATCTTCCAGAGGCAGGTCGTCCCCTCGAACGTGAACGACCCCATGTCGTAAATGCTCTGGCGCCTCGTGATCTTCCAGACGCCATTGCGCTTTTCGACCCGATCGTAGAAGCGGTTGTGCGAACTGCAGCCCAAGCCAAGGCGAACATTCTCGCCGACGATCATCGCGTTGGTCTCGACGATGGCCTTGTTGCCGTTGAACTCGACCACCGGCCCTGCGATGAAATGCTTGGTGCGCAAATCGGAGGCGCCCATTTTCATTGATCCATCGACGAAATCGCTGAAGCGGCCGTCGAACCAGGTGATCTCGATAGTGCCGTCAGGATGAAACAGTTCGCGCAACTCGTCCCATTGCGCGAGATCGCGGTGAATCCATCCGGTCATCAAATCCGCAATGCTGAGCCGGTCTTCCAGGTACGTTTGCACAGTCAATCTCCTTCTAACGCGAGGGGGCAGCGGATTCTCGATCGCTGCAAAGTGAACGTAGTGTCACGCATTGGAGCCGTATCGTTAAGTAGATTGATATGATCGATTAATCAATTTTCCTGATGAGTTATCGATCGTGGACCTGCGTCATCTCCGTTATTTCGTTGCCGTTGCAGAAGAGAAGCACTTTGGTCGCGCGGCACGACGTCTGCACATCGTGCAGCCTGCGCTGAGCATGCAAATACGCTCGCTCGAAGAAGAAATTGGCGGCGCACTTTTTGTACGCACGAGCCGGAACGTCGAACTCACGCAGGCGGGATCCCTTCTTCTGGTGGAAGCGCGGCGCACGCTTGCGCAAGCCGAGCGCACGAAGGACATTGTGCAGCGATCGCTGCGGGGCGAGACCGGCACGGTCAGGGTCGGCTTTGCGGGCAACGCCGTTGTGACCGGCAAGCTGACAGACAACTTGCGCGCGTTTCGCCAACGCTACCCCGATGCGGAATTGCAGCCGGTCGAGATGTCGCCGCATTTGCAGAGCGAGGCCATCCTTACGGGCCAACTCGATGTCGGATACAGCCCGAGTCTGGGGTCGGCGCCAGACCCGCGACTCATCGTGGAAAAGATCGGAGCGTGGCCGTTGCTGATCGCCATGGCAGAGGATCATCCGCTGGCGAAAAAGAAACGCGTATCGGTGAAATCGTTGGTCAGCGAAACGCTCATTCTTTACGGTCTCAATGAAGGCGAAAAGAGCGTGGCGATGCTGAGCGCGCAAATGGGTACGCAGTCCAAGGCGGTGCATCGGGTGTCGAGCACGTTGACGGTGCTCGCGCTCGCAGGGGCAGGGTTCGGCGTTGCCATTGTCCCTGCGCCGGTTGCTCGCGTCGCGATTCCAAACCTGACTTACCGGCCGATCATAGAAACGGAGATGTCGGCGGATCTGATGCTGTTAAGTCGTGCCAACGAAACCAGTGGAGCCGTCCTCGCCTTCCTCGCGCTTGCACGTGAAAACAGATAGACGCTGCCCGGCTGCGTTATCGATACACGATCACCGGGATCTTCGTATGCGTCAGGACGCGCTGCGTTTCGCTGCCGATCAGCAAGCTTCCCAGCCCGCGTCGTCCGTGCGACGCCATGAAGATCACATCGCAGCCATCACGCTCGGCGATATCGATTATTCCGATGTAGGGCGCCGACTCGACGCTCGTCACGGCATCGCAGGACACGCCCGCGGTAGCCGCAGCCGCTTCAACGGCGGCGAGATGCTCGCGCGCCTCCCTTTCCGATCGCTCATGGAAGTCGCTGGGCGGTTCGACCGCGACATCGGCGAAAGGGGAATACGGATAGAGCGGCAAGCAGGCGTAGGCCGTGATCCGCGCGCCCACCGATTGCGCCAGGTCGATCGCGCCGTCGATGGCCTTCTGCGACAGGATCGACCCGTCCGTCGGAACGAGAATGTGCTTGAACATGGCTGGCTCCCCGGCACTCCGTGTAGTCTTCCATTGTAGTAACGGAATCGGAGAACGCCCAAGCCAACCCCGAGTTATCGCGCTCGCCTGTACCTCACCCAGTCGCCATGATCGATATGCGGCAGCCCCTGCACGGCCGCGTCGCTCACCGGATAAACCAGACATTCGATCGTTTCGGCAGGTCCATCGAGCCCCACCGTCACGTGCATATGCTCACTACGAAAGAGTCCGCTGATACCCGGCACGACTTCCTCGATTTCATCGAGTACGGGAACGAGCGTATCTTCTATCCGATAAACATCGCCATGAACCGATGAGGCGTCGGCATCAAGAACCACGCCTGGATATGCGCCGAAATCATAAAGCCGGCCACGGATACGGCCCGAACCGACGAGCACCGGGTCCGCGACGCCATTGCGCTCGGCCGCGCGGTGAATGTCATTGCTCTCCCCGGCCCGCAGCGTGCCGTAGACGAATACGTGTTGCATGCGCTTGATTCCTTGAATTATCGATTGCAGACAAGCCAGCGCATTATGCCAAGAGCAGAAACAGCACTGCATTGACTATCATGATGAAATTCGTCGAGAGACCGCATGCT
>NZ_CAXTGZ010000777.1:0-2495 GCF_964243625.1 uncultured Caballeronia sp. | reverse complement strand
ACCAAGGGCGCTAGCATCCCAGCGGTAGCGCTGCTGCTGCCTTCTGCTGTTCCGTCAATCGTTTGCTGACTGTCGGAGGCCGCTCTTTTCCGATCTGCGTCGGACAGGACGTTGCGCCACTTGCGGTTAGCGGAACAACTTAGAGCCGCCCGGTGGCGGCAGCGCTGAGCGACCTGGCCGATTTACTCCACGGGAACTCCGCGCGCGAGCTTGCTATCGCGCATTCTGGGGCACATCTGGCGCTGTTAAAATCTTTACCCGTTCCTTGGTCTGCATATAAAGGCAAGTAACGTACGCTACGCCTTCGCCGGTACCGCCAAGCGCGACGGTGCTTTGATAGTTGCACTCTGCGTCCCTGAACGCGATCCATGCGCGTTCCGCAGCGATCAAGCGCTTGAGAATCTCTGAGTCATCGCGCGCATTATCGGGCCCCTTGGGGTGTTTGAGGGCGTTGACTAGACCGCCATAAATATCGTTCAGCCGCTGGTCGGCAGTGGCTTTCGCAGCCATGGTGCAATTAGAAACCCCGTAGTTGTTGGGGTTCTGGTCAGAACATGCATTCAGCTTGGCGTCGACGGCGGAGAAGTCTGCTGGCGACACCGCCCACGCCTGAACGACAGCTAGAACGGCGACGGCAGCTATCACGATTTGTTTCACAGTGGGCCTCTCGATTTGATCAGCTAGGAGGAATATGCTGCCTTTACAAAAGCTTTTCGCTCGGTACTGGGAGACTTCTTCGTTGATAAGTTATATCAAGCGATGTTGAGTGAAAGATCAGAGGAAGTGCAATTTCGGGGGAAAGGACTGGCAGATACTTTCATATCCGGACGAGTGGCAGGCGAAGAACGGTCTGCGTGAGCCTAAGGGAAAACTCCGACGAACCGCAATTACGTAGACCAGCGGGTGTCAATGCGAAGGGTTAAATGGTCGCTCTCTCGTTGCGATCGATTTCCATGGAACAGGTTTTGCGACGACACACTCCGTATAACTAACCCGGGAATTGGAAGATGAAATTAATTACCGTTGCTGCAGCGCTTTTAGCGCTATCAGGCGCCACCAGCGCCCTCGCACAAACACAAGCTGCGAGCACTACGTCGGCCAACGACTTACCCTCACCGGATAAGGAGTTTGTCCAAGCAGCCAGCATGTCCAGTTCCACCGAAATCGACGCGAGCAAGCTCGCCGCAAAGCAATCCCAAGATGCGGACGTCAAGAGTTTCGCTCATCATATGGAGATGGATCATACGAAGTTGACGGTGTCGCTGAAAATGGCCGCGCCCCACGGTGTTGCGATTCCTAAGGACAACTCCGACACGGCCGTGCTCAATTCTCTCAGTGGTCTGCACGGAAAGGCGTTCGATACCGCCTACATTAAGCAAGTGGGGCTAGCTGGTCACGAAAAGGCAGTTGCCGCATTCCAAACGGAAGCTGATGGCGGACAAAACGCCGACTTGAAAAAGGCGGCGCAAAAAGCGTTGCCGACGATTAAAGAACATCTTGCAATGGCGCAACAGCTCGCAGCAAAGAAGGGCATCGCAGCGCAGTAACCGTGGGTCACCCTAACCAAGGAGAAAATCATGGCAGCAAAAACGTTGAATGACTTGTTTATCCACGCCCTGTCTGATATCTACAGCGCTGAAAAGCAGCTGACCAAGGCACTCAAGAAACAGGCGCGGTCGTCCACGAGCGCGGAGCTTATAGGCAGCATTTGAAACGCACCTTGAAGAGACCCACGGACAAATCGAGCGCATCGATCAGGCGGTCGAAGCGTCTGGTGTCAAGTTGAAACGCATCAAATGCGTCGCGATGGAAGGACTGATTGAGGAAGCCGACGAGCAGATTGGCGAGATCGAAAAGGGAGCGGTGTTGGACGCCGCATTGATTGGTGCGGCGCAAAAGGTCGAGCATTATGAAATCGCCTCCTACGGGACGCTGTGCGCCCTCGCCAAGAAACTCGGATACACCGAGGCGATGACGCTGCTGACGCAAACGCTTGAGGAAGAGAAAGCAACTGACAAGAAACTGACGATCTTGGCTGAGCAGGAAGTGTCAACGGAAATTGCAGGGAAATAGGGCGTAACAGTTCGGCAAGGACACGCCCAGGAACAACCGCTGCAAGATAGGGTCAGCCACGACAAGTGCGTTGGCCCTTTCGTCGCGACCCGCAGGTCATTTTTTTTGCGCCTCGCTCCCACCGCCGTTTAACCGCTCGCATGCGATCTCGTTTTCAACTGCTTCGCGGGCCTGCCGCCAATATTCGTCTGCGCATCCTTCCATAGCCCCATCAGCTAGCCATAGCGAATAGGCTTTTTCCCTGATCCGCTCCTCAATTGAATGATTTTCCACGAACTTCCCTTGGATGATTCGCAGTCATATTAGGTGGCAGGGTTTAGTCCGTCGCAGTACGGAGAACCACCGCGCGGATTTTGAACTGGTGCAAATTTTGACGTGATTTCGGTTTATTTTCAACGGCAGAATCAACCTAAAGCAACATT
>NZ_CAXTGZ010000776.1:0-2504 GCF_964243625.1 uncultured Caballeronia sp. | reverse complement strand
CAACTGAGAGGCCATGCCCAAGCGAACCGGCCGTGACTTCCACGCCGGGCACGTGCGCATCGGCCAAACCCTTGAGGCGCGTGCCATTGCCGAAGTAGTTGCTCATTTCGTCGTCGCTCAGCCAGCCGATCTCGTGCAAGCAGGCATATTGCGCCATCACGCCGTGCCCTTTGCTCAACACCATGTAGTCGCGCTGCGTCGCATGCGGGTTGGTGGCGTCGAATTGGAGATGGTTGCGATAGAGCACCGCAAGCAACTCCACGATCGAAAATGCACAGCCGATGTGAACTGTCGACCCGGCGAACGCCATGTCGAGAATAGTCTTGCGAACGCGGACTGCGTCGAATTTTTTCATGCCGTGACCGCTGAGCGGTTCCAGTTTATCGTCTTGGACAAAGCCAGTTCCAAAGGAGTGAATTCGTCGACATCAAGCGCGTGACGCGCCTTCGACGTATCCGGTACGTAACGCGGGGCAGAGCCACTACCGGCTTGCACTGCCGGTGCCGCAGGCAATGTCGAGCCGCATTGGCGTTCCACCATCCGTGCGAGATCGATGATCGAAATTTCGCGTTCGGAGCCTACGTTATACGCGGCACCGCTTTCACCGCGAACGAGCATGCGCAGAAGCCATATGCATGCGTCTGCCATGTACAGATAACTGCGCAACGGCCGCCCGTCGCCGTTGATGCTAATCTGTTTTCCGGCCAGCGCGTCGCGGACGAAATTGCCCGCGGCGAACGGACCATCTAGCGGAATAGCCGGGCCGAGCAACGCATAGATTCGCGCGATGCCCACATGCATGCTGCTGTGCTGCTGGGCATAGGCAGATGCCAGCCATTCGGCGGCACGCTTGCTCTCGCCGTACGCGCTTGCCATCTTCAATGGGTCGGGTGCACCCGAGTAGGTCTCAGGCGTCCGTGCGAGCGTGGCTGGCTGCGCGCCGTAGACAGCACCACTCGATGTCAGCAGGAACCGCGATGCGCCATTGGCCTGTGCGAAATCCAGCACGCGACGCGTGCCGGTCACGCCGGTATCGAAAACGCGCAGCGCATCGCCCGCGCGGGCAAGATCAGCAACGTCGGTTGCAGCATGAATGCAGGCATCGACAGGCTGACGACCTGCTTCGAAACTTGCGACATCGCCCTGAATAAGCTTCATGCCGCGCGCCGCGAACAAATGCGGTGCGTAATCAATGGCTTTCTGCGGATCCCGGCTCAGCGCAACGGTTTCAATCTTGCTGCCGACCACTTGATTAGCGTGCTGTACGACTTCGAGAAGCCACGAGCCGATAAACCCGGTACCGCCCGAGATAAAGAGCCGCGCCCGGTCGAGAGCGGACCAGACATCGGCAGTATGCTCGACGACGAAGTCCAGATCATCCTGGGGCAACGGCTTGCGCATAAATCCCGCTTTAGAAGTTCACGCCGAGGAACGTCTCGATTTTCTCGATGGTGAAGTCGAGCATCTCTCGCGACAATCCTGGATACACCCCTACCCAGAACGTTTGATTCATGATGATCTCGGTGTTTGTCAGCTCGCCGCTCACCCGATAGTTGCGCCCGATCATATACGGCTGGCGTGTGAGATTGCCCGCGAACAGCAGGCGGGTGCCGATCTTGTTCTGGTCGAGATACGCAAGCAGGTCCACACGACGGATATCCGCTTCGGGCTTGAGCGTGACCGGGAAACCAAACCACGACGGATTCGAATTCGGCGTCGCATGCGGCAGGATCAGGAATTCCTTGCAGCTTTGAAGCTTGTCATGCAGGTAAGCGAAGTTGTCGCGACGCGCTTGCACGAAGCCTTCCACGCGATCCATCTGCGCGAGTCCGCAGGCCGCCTGCATGTCGGTGATCTTCAGGTTATAGCCAAGATGCGAATACGTGTACTTGTGATCGTAGCCTTCGGGCAGGTTGCCGAGCTTCCAGCAGAAACGCTTGCCGCACGTGTTGTCCTTGCCCGGTGCGCAGTAGCAATCGCGGCCCCAGTCGCGGAACGATTCTGCGATCAGCTTCAACTCCGGATTGTTCGTGAAGACCGCGCCGCCTTCGCCCATCGTGATGTGGTGCGCAGGGTAGAAACTGATCGTGCCGATATCGCCAAACGTGCCAACCAGCTTGCCGTCGTAGGTCGCGCCCAATGCGTCGCAGCAATCTTCGATCAGCCACAGGTTGTACTTCTTGCAGAGCGCGACGATCGTCTCGAGGTTGTACGGATTGCCGAGCGTATGCGCGAGCATGATCGCTTTCGTCTTCGGCGAGATGGCCGCTTCGATCTGGGTCGCGTCAATGTTGTACGTGCCAAGTTCTACATCGACAAAGACAGGTACTGCGCCAAATTGCAGGATCGGGTTGACGGTGGTCGGGAAGCCTGCCGCCACGCCAATCACTTCGTCGCCCGGACGGATGGCGCGGTCGCCAAGTCGCGGCGAGGTCAGCGTTGAGAACGCGACCAGGTTTGCCGACGAACCCGAGTTCACCGTAATCAGATATCGCACGCCAATA
>NZ_CAXTGZ010000775.1:0-2506 GCF_964243625.1 uncultured Caballeronia sp. | reverse complement strand
GCGTGCTCCTGTACCGGTATGTGAGGTGCGAGGGTCGTTTTCAAATGGATCCCCTTATGGAAGTGAACATTTCCTAATTAAATAAAATTTTTTAAGCGAGCAGCCGCATTGCTTGTTCCACAGCGGCGCTCATCTCGGCACGCGTGCGTCCAGTCTTGCCGATTACTCGAAAACCTTGCAGTAGGCACGCCAAGACACGGGCGCAAGCGTCGGCATCGATTCGGGAGGGGATGGATCCGTCGGACTGGCCAAGCCGAACGAGATTGCGCAACGATGTCTCGACGTGTCGCAAGGCAGTTGTCACGCGTCCAGCCATCTCAGAGTCAAATGTAGCAAGCGCTGCCGCGCCGCCTACAACAAGACAGCCACGCCGGCCTTCGATCCCGTGGGACGACTCAGCGTAGAAGTCGAGTGTCGCCCTGACCTTGTTAAACACAGTAACCTCAACCTCCAGCAACTGCTGCAGGCGGGCATTGCGCATAGTGGTATATCGGTCGAAGGCGGCTACAAAAATCGCACGCTTATCGCTGAAAGCCTTATAAATACTGCCAGCCGTGAGGCCCATCGCGGAACTGAGCTCGGCGATGGACGCCGCGTGAAAGCCGCGTTCACGGAACAACTGCAATGCTGCGTCAACCGCCGCATCGATGTCAAATTCACGTGGTCGACCCGGGCTACGGCGGTGCTTGGTTGATTCTGAGGATATGTGCATGTCTCTATAATAGGAAATGATCGCTTCCTAGTCAACCAGAATATTAAATGAGCTTTTTGCTCGACGCCGCCGCTCGACGCGGAAAAGGGCGGAGCGTTTCGGCGTGGTCAATATGCTAGTACGCACCGAGCGCCCTAAGATAACGACGTTTGAGCTTGCACGCGAAATCGCAGTTAAGGCGCAGAACTGCGCCGAAAAGCTTGTGATAGCGCAGACTTCACAGAAGGGTTAAACGCTTTTGCACAGAGGCGGCCGCCGTCGTTCGGTGAGGTCGGATAGGACAGTCGCTGGTTTTTGACGCAAAACTGGGCGCCTCGATCGGCCCAGGAGCTCGAACCATCGCCCCCCCCCTGATGACCAACCGCCCGCATCAAAAACGGAATACCGGGCCGCCTTGGCCTGCCAGAGCCCGCCCGCCTCAAATACGGCGGAGCGACTCGAAATAGCTCGTCACTATTGCCAGTCATTGGCTCGCCAGCGTGGTGCCGTTCGGTGCTGTCGATTCTCACCCTGGTTTGGACGAGCAAGCCGCACTCCCGTTAAAGCTCGCGGAGTAGCACTCACGCGAGCACGAGAAAGTGCGAACCTCTTCGCTTCCTAATAACGTGTCGGCAAATTAAGAGTAATCAATTCTCTGCGTCATTAGATCGATTAACACGACTAATACAAAGATAGTGGGTATGAGCAACGGAAATTGAAATCTCGGAATTGCGATAGCAGCGGCAACAGCGCCAAGCGCATAGCTTAGCCACGCGCAGCCGGGGGCCAGCACTTCTCTCAACGACGGGACGCTATCACGCGACCGTTTTCGGCCCAACAGGTATCGACCGACGAGAGCGTCGGAAAATTTCAGCACATTGTTGGTAACGACAATGGTTTGCAGAGACAATCCCCCAAATTTTGCGACAGCCTGACCCTGCAATGCCATGACGAACGCAAGCAATGGTAACTCGACGGACCATCGCGCTGAAGCTATTAGCCGGAAGGTACTCGCCGCCGTCAGAAGGGCGACCATCACTAGCACTTCTGTCGGTGTACGAAGCCAGTGCTTGACTGCACTTGAAAGGGCTCCTCCAATAAAAAACATTGCGATCGCATAGCCGAAAATCCCGAGTCGCGCCCATTCCGCCGTAGCCATGCTTAGACCAAATTGAACGGTGTTACCGGTCATGATGCCTGGGTACGTTCCTGCGAAATCGACAAACCCGGTTAGTTCGACATAGCCGGCTACTGCGGACAAAGCCGCAACGCGTCTCAAACACACAAACAGAGGTAACTCGGATATGCGACAAGTGGAAGTGTTCACTAAGTGGCTCCTCTAACTCGGACGTCAATGACGCTGAACCTTTGGAAGCGGTGAATTCGGTTCTTTATTTAGCTCCCGATGTGAGAGATTGGTCATAAGCGAGCGACGGCGGAGCGATAGAAGTCGCATCGGAACTCTGCTGGGGCGTATGCGAAAGTACCTACATGTCAAGTCGCCCCCATAGGGGAGGCCCTCGCTCCTCGCATTGCATACTTATGATGCCTTCACCGCTTCCAAAGGTGGGACTCTGTACTTCAAATAGGCGGCTTCCCTCGCGGACGTGTCTATTTTATCGCGACGGATACAACGACCAGCAGTCCACCGATGAGAGCAATATTTGACTGCCAGTTTTCAATAGCTGCCGCCCGCGATTCACCCTTTTTATTCCAAAAATCGAGCATTAGAACTGAGGACATCAAGGTAAATAAGATGAGGCCGAGTGCGGCCGGTGTCGGCCAAATGTCGAAAGCAATGCAGCAGCCTGCTGT
>NZ_CAXTGZ010000774.1:0-2517 GCF_964243625.1 uncultured Caballeronia sp. | reverse complement strand
TCCGTAGAGAATTTATTTTATGGCTTTGCGTATTTGTCTAAGTGTCCAAGCTGTAGCCCACAACAGCGCTATTGCGGATGCCAGCTCAGAAACATCCGCGATAGATTCCATCAGGCCGAAACCTTCTGTGAATTCGGTGCTGCTTGCACTGGACGACTTTCCTCGATACGCAAAGGAATACCGGCAAGCTGGTAATTCAATTCTTTGTAGCGTTCGTTATACGAGACTGTAAAAGGCGCATACACCTCAACACCCTTTTGACCGCGATACACGTTATGCAGGCCATTTTTAACGGCCTCGCCAAAAACGGACAGCTCAAAAAGTTCGAACTGCATCATCCCATTACGATTTGGACTTTGGCTTTGAATGCCGACAATAGCCCATGGCTTTTCCGGAGTGCCTTTGTCGATCACATCGACGATAGTACCTTTCAAAATCTTCATATAATTGCCTTATTCCCATCTGGGGTATATGCCCAACCGGGCACTTTAGAATCAGGATTCCGCCTGAAGTTTTTAAGTTCTTGCAAGCCGCGCTGACGCTTTATGTCGGCGTCGGCAAGAGAGCGCAACAGTGTGCGCATTACATTATTAGTCGTTGACTCTGCATCAGCGGCAGTGTTTTGCATGGCGTCACAGATAACCATGTGCACTTGGGCGCGCAATTCCATATATGCATTTCGTTCCATCAGCGATCTACCCATTCAGCAACAGAAATTGTTCCAGACTCATCTGAAACGCGAGACCAAATCTTTTCGGGAGCTATGCCCTTATCTTTCCGCTCTTGAACTGCCTTGAGCGTATCCTGAACTTGCTGTTCCAGTGCCGAGTTCAAGAAGGCGGATTTTGTACGCCGCTGAAAATCTAGCTGGCGACGTTGCGAGGTACTAAGTGCCGTGCCTTGGAACACTGCCTTTTTCATGCGGCCACCAATCGCAAGTGGCTTGGGATCACGGCAGGACGATAGAAAGAAGGTGGTGCAAGGTTGAAGCTGCGTTCAACTTCGCGGACGTTACGGACGAAAACAACACCGTGACGCGAAGAGTCAAATGGCGACTTAATATCAATACCGATTTGGCGAAGCCGAGCTCTATGTGTTTTCACGGCAGACTTGGAAATATCGAACTGTTTTCCGTTCATCCACTCCATCGCATAAGTTGCAGTACGTGAGGCTGCTTGCAGCGAGTTGCAAAGACCCTCAGCAAGGAGTTGTTCGGAAATACTGAAAATATCCATAGCGCTCACCTTCATCCGGTCGCCTACAGTTAAAAATTCGCGGTGGATTTCCCGCAGTCTTTCTTCGTCAAAAAGGCCCCAATGGCAGAGGCGTTCACGTCTTAAAAACTCAGATCGAAGCTTTATTTCAGAGCGGACAACGCCCCTTGAGACGCACCAGTCACGTAGCTGCTCGACATAAGCGAACTCGGCGGAATCAGCGCCGTAAGTTCTTTTTACCTTTGGCAGCAGATGGGCATCCATCTCAGCGGCCTTGTTGTAATTGCCGGGATAGACCAAACGGCCAGCCTTCTCACCACCCTTCGGGGTCCAGACAGTGGTGTTGCCGTCCGGGTACAGGTAGCCGATGGAGTGCCGGAAACGCTGACTGGAAATGCCACGCAAAAATGCCCTCTCGTTCCCCTGCCCCACCGAAAAGTTCTCGGTCAGATCGAGCCGCTGAAAAACAGCTCCATCGGTGAGGGTCCCGCCGTTTTGCAAATGCTCGACCTTCGTACACTTGGTCAGCGGAGGCAAATCCCACTCAGCCAGTACGGAGTTGATCACCCGCATGTTGTCGTCCAAGCGCTGGATGCCGAAAACGTTGTCAAGGCGGTTTATGCGTGAGGCGTTGCCATCAACTGTAATACGACGCCCGTGGACGTGAATCCGAAAGGTGGTGCAGTAGCTACCCTCTGCGTGAAACGCCGAAGTTGACTCGCTCAACGTCTCTTCGGTGTCCGGATCTACACGACGGATAAGCACATCCGTAACCTTGCGAAGGTCATGCGGATAATCCTGTGCGGCCTTGATCCAATCGTAAAACATAGAAATCCTGTCAATATCTGTATTCCAATACAGAAGTGGCTGGATTATGAGACCCTACGATCCTCAAATGCAAGTAGAAATGTACCGATATATAGGTACTGGATGGGTGAACAGTGAGTACGATGGAAAGCATGAGCAACCACACAGGCAACATAGCCATGACCATCGGGACAAATCTCAGACGGTATCGGGAGGCTAAAGGCCTCACTCAGCAGGCCGTGTGGGAGGCTGCGGGAATCAGCAAATCGAGTTATACCTCTTACGAGGCCGGGCGCGGAATGCCAGCAGCGGACAAGGTTGTAAGCCTTGCACATGTACTGGGAACGACCACCGATGAGCTGTTGCTAGAGCCCTCTGAAATGGTGGTATCTCAAGACATGCTGCCTATTCTTCGGCGGTTTGAAGCTCTGCCTACAGATATCCGTAATCAAGCCAAAATCGCCTTAAAAGGTGTGCTTTTCGGATACGAGCAGGA
>NZ_CAXTGZ010000773.1:0-2529 GCF_964243625.1 uncultured Caballeronia sp. | reverse complement strand
TCCGGACAAGGAAGTCGTACTGCACGCAACTGCGCTCGCCGCACTCGAACCGCCGCGCTTCGCCATTCACGGCACGCGCGGCAGTTACGTAAAGACCGGGCTCGATGTCCAGGAAGACCAGCTCAAGGCCGGTTTGCGCCCGGGCAACGCCGAATTCGGCAAGAATCCGCCGGGCCTCCTCCGCGAAGTCGATGGCGACCACGATCTGCGCCAGGAATTCGCCACGCGCGACGGGGCGTATGCGGAGTTTTACCGGTCGCTGGCGGCATCCGTGCTCGATGGCAAGCCGTTCCCGGTTACGGCGCAGGATGCCGTGGATGTCATGACCATCATCGATACCGCCATCCGCAGCAACGCCGAAGGCCGCCGCCTGGATTTCGCGCGGCTGCAATAACAAACGCCTCACATCCGACTTTCAAACACACAGCGTTACATTTGCACACGTCGCCGGCGTCAGCCGGGGCCGTGCGCAGACCGTTCTTCTGCAGTCGCACGAGACTTATCTCAAAAACCAAAAGGGGAGAACAGATACATGCTGACATTCAAGCAAAGTTGCGCGCGTGCGCTCATTGGGGTGGCGCTTGCGGGGTCGTTGGCAGCCTGCGTGGTCGAGCCGGCGCGGCAAGTCGATGTAGTCCGCGAAGCGCCCGCCAGGCCCGATCCGCATGCTGAAGCGGTGCATCGGATGGATCAGGTCAATGGCCGCATCAACGCGCTCTGGCATCACGTCGATCAGCGCGTGAACCAGGGCTTCTACCCGCCGCCACAGGGCGATGCGTTTCATCATCGGCTGGATGTGATCAGGCAGGAATCACGCGATATGGCTTCGCAGCACGGCGGCGGTTTGTCGGGCGAAGAACAGCGCACGCTGAACGGCGAACTCGACGGCGTGCAGCACGCAATCCAGTAAGTCTGGCCTGCCTGGCGGACGGTTCCAGCGTCCGCCGGCCAACAGCCTTTCTCATGGGGCTATCGGCAAACCCAGTTTGACATTCGTATATCGGTCGCGTAAATTCGCCGCACGCGTCGGGAGAGAGCGCTGAATTTATTTGTCGCAACCTGGACAAACAAAACGAGCGTCGCCGAAGGGGCACACCCACAAACTCTCAGGCAAAAGGACCGGCTGCGTCGAAGTTCCGTTCATGTAGTGCTCCTTTATTCGGGCATCGAATGGAAAATCGCACTCTGGAGAGCGGCATCGGCTGATAAGAAGTAACGGCCAGTTGCCCACCGAAGGGGCGCGCGTTGAAGTCGGTATATCGGCTCGAAACGTGCAATCTCTCAGGTACCGAGGACAGAGGGGTCATGTACCGGATCGCTACGCGGTTTGAGCTTTGCGTTCGCAAAAGCCCAAACTCCGAGCGGATTGGTCGCATGGCCTTTTTTTGTTTTCGCGCACGCCCGAGGCCCGCTCCATGTCTGATCTTCAACACACGCCCTTGCACGCCACGCACCTCGCGCTCAACGCGCGCATGGTCGATTTCGGCGGCTGGGACATGCCCGTCAACTACGGTTCGCAGATCGACGAACACCACGCGGTGCGCACCGATGCCGGCATGTTCGACGTGTCGCACATGCGCGTCGTCGATTTCACCGGCGACAAGGCGCGCGAGTTCTTCAAGTTTGCAATCGCCAACAACGTCGACAAGCTGACCGTTCCCGGCAAGGCGCTTTATTCTTGCTTGCTGAACCCGGAAGGCGGCGTGATCGATGACCTGATCGTCTATTTTTTCGCCGATGACAATTTTCGCGTCGTCGTGAATGCCGGCACGGCCGAGAAAGACATCGCGTGGTTCGGTCATTTGAATGCGGAAGGCGGTTTTGGCCTCACGATCACGCCGCGCCGCGATTTCGCGATCGTCGCCGTGCAAGGTCCGAACGCGCGCGAAAAGGTCTGGCAAGTGCTGCCGGAAACGCGCGAATCGACCGCCGAACTCAAACCCTTCAACGCCGTGCAATTCCCCGAATCGTCATACGGCGACGTGATGCTCGCGCGCACCGGCTACACGGGCGAAGACGGCTTCGAGATCGTGATCCCGGCTACGCAAGTCGAAAGATTCTGGAACACGCTGGTCGCTCAAGGCGTGAAACCGGCGGGCCTCGGCGCACGCGACACGCTGCGTCTGGAAGCCGGCATGAACCTTTACGGCCAGGACATGGACGACACCGTCTCGCCGCTCGACGCAGGCCTTTCGTGGACCGTCGACCTGAGCGATGCCAACCGGGCGTTCGTGGGACGAGCGGCGCTCGAGGCGAATGGGTCGAAGACGCGCTTTGTCGGCCTGATTCTGCAGAAGGAAAACGGCCGCGCCGGTGGCGTACTTCGTGCTCACCAGAAGGTCGTTACGACCGACGGCGAAGGCGAGATCACGAGCGGCACTTTCTCGCCGTCGATGCAGGAATCCATCGCGTTCGCACGCGTGCCACCAGGCGTGAAACCGGGCGATAAAGTGCACGTCGTCATTCGCGACAAACAACTGCCGGCAAGCGTGGTAAAACTGCCGTTCGTGCGCAACGGCAAGGTTCTGG
>NZ_CAXTGZ010000772.1:0-2536 GCF_964243625.1 uncultured Caballeronia sp. | reverse complement strand
CTGAGCGCGTGCCGCTGAGCGCGCGCCGCTGAGCCTCAAAAAATTCCAAAAGAGACCCATCATGAAATTTGCCATCTCACTGAGCATGGAGCGTTTTTCGCCGGAAGACTCCATGTCCACGGCCATGTCCAACATGCTGACGCTTGCCCGTATCGCCGATGAAGGCGGCTTCGAGACGCTCTGGACCGCCGAGCATCACACCATTGAATGCACGATCTCACCGAATCCGTTTTCGATCCTCACGTGGTTGTCGCAGCACACGCAGCGCATCCGGCTCGGCACGGCGACGCTGGTCGCGCCGTACTGGTCACCGATCCGCCTCGCTGGCGAAGCCGCCATGTGCGATCACCTGACCGGCGGCCGGCTTGAGTTCGGGATTGCGCGCGGCGCGTATCAGTACGAATTCGATCGCATGGCCGGCGGCATTCCACAGCAGGAGGGCGTGGCTTATCTGAAGGAGATCGTGCCGGCCGTGCAGAAGCTCTGGGCCGGCGACTACGCGCACGATGGCCACTACTGGAAGTTCCCGCTGGCGACATCGGTGCCGAAGCCACTGCAACAACCGCATCCGCCAGTCTGGGTCGCGACGCGCGATCCGGGCAGCTTCGACTGGGCTGTTAGCGTTGGCGCGAACATCTTGTCGACTCCGTTGTCCGCGCCGCCCGCGGAAGTCGCCGTGCTCGGCGAGAAATTCCGCAAGGCGGTCGCCGACCACCCCGAACGTCCGCGTCCGCGTTTCATGATGTTGCGGCGCACATGCGTCTACGATCGTCCGGATGACTGGCAAACCGCTGTGCGGCATAGCGTGGATTTCGGCCGCACGTTCGAGAATCTGATGCAGAACATTGGCACCGTCACCGATGGTTTTCCCGAGCCCGTTCCCTACGAAACGGTGTCGAACCGCGCGAACTACGATCCGGCGAATATTCGCGACAACCTGATGTTCGGCACCCCGGACGAAGTGATCCGCAAGCTGCAGATCTACGAAGACCAGGGCGTCGACCAGTTCTGTCTCGGCCTCTCGTTCAACTTGCCGTTCGAGCTGCAGAAAAAGACGCTGCGTCTTTTCATTGATGAAGTCATGCCGCATTTTGCCGCACGCGAACGTCAGCGCGAATTGCAACGCGAGCCAACGATCGCGGTTGCGGCGGCGGGAGCCTGAACCATGGCCGACGCGAGTATTTCAACAACGTTCGATGGCCGCGGCATCGCGCTGAATTACCGGCTCGAAGGCGAGGGTTCGCACGCGCTGGTCTGCATCCACGGCGTGGGTTCGAACCTTGAAGCGTGGGAAGGTATTGTTGCCAGGCTGCGGGACACGTTCCGCATCCTCACGCTCGATCTGCGCGGGCATGGACGTTCGACGCTGGTGAAAGGGCGTTATGAAATCGATGACTTCGTGGGCGATGTCCTCGCGCTCGCCGATCACGTCGGCTTCGATCAATTCGATCTCGCGGGTTTCTCGCTCGGTGGCCTGATTGCGCAGCGCGTGGCGCTCACGCACCCGGAGCGGCTGAAGAAACTCGTGTTGTTATCGACGGTATCGGGGCGTACTCCGCAAGAACGTGAACGGGTCGCCGCGCGCCTTGCCGCGCTGCAATCCGGCGACCGTGGTTCGCATTACGACGCCTCGCTTTCGCGCTGGCTCACCGAAGGCTTCCAGCAGCGCAACCCGGAGCTTGTCGCACGCTTGCGGCAGCGTAACGCCGAGAACGATCCCGATTGTTATGCCGCGGCTTACCGCGTGCTGGCGCAGACGGATTTCGGCGGTTTCATCGATCAGATCGGTGTGCCGACATTGATTGCGACCGGCGAAGAAGATCAGGGCTCGAATCCGCGTATGGCGCAGTACATGCATCAGCGCATTCCGAACTCGCAACTCGAAATCCTGCCTGGCTTGCGGCATTCGATCCTGATCGAAGCACCAGAGGTGGTTGCCGCACTGATGCGCCGTTTTCTGGCGAGCGATGATCGGGAGGCGCGGCAATGATTGTCGAAGAGCGAATCTACCGGATCAGGAACGGCCGAATGGGCCGATACCTCCAGCTCGTGCGTGACGAAGGTCTTGCGATCCAGCAGCCCATCCTGGGCAACTTGATCGGCTACTTCACCACCGATATAGGACCGCTCAGCCAGGTCATTCACATGTGGGCTTATTCCGATCTCAACGACCGTGCACGCCGCCGTCAGCGACTCGCCAGCGACCCCAGATGGCAGGAATTCCTGCCGAGGCTGTCAGAGAACATCGAGCAGGCGGAAAACAGGATTCTCGTGCCGACCGACTTTTCACCGTTGCGGCATCTGCCCGTTTCCGCCGGCTCTTCAGAGGAGAAGATGCTATGACTGAGCGCTTGAAGATCGAGCACTTGTACAAGGTGTTCACGGACAAGCCCGATAAAGCGCTGGCAATGCTCAAGGCCGGCAAGAGCAAGTCCGAAGTGCAGGAAACGCTGGGTCACGTGGTCGGGCTCGACGACGTTTCGCTCTCCATTCCGTCCGGCGCAATGTACATGATCATGGGCTTGTCCGGCTCGGG
>NZ_CAXTGZ010000771.1:0-2541 GCF_964243625.1 uncultured Caballeronia sp. | reverse complement strand
CAGGTATCCCTGAAGATCCTGTTACAGGTTCGGCACATTGCAACCTGATCCCTTACTGGGCAAAAGTATTGGGTAAGACCCACCTCCACGCCTACCAGATATCAGCCCGTAAAGGCGAGTTGTGGTGCGAGCTGCATGGCGACCGGGTTTTCGGCGATGACCGCGAATCCCGCGTCGCCGCTTACGCCGAAATCTGTGATCGCCTGGGCGCGGCTCCAGTCCAGCAGATCGGCAAACTTCTCGTGGTGTGGCGTCCGGAAGACGACGCTGCGCCTGCACGCAAAACCGGTACGGCTGGCGTGCGCGGCGCGAATCGCGTTGCGCCGCCGAGCGCGGGTGAAGCTGCCGATGCATCCACGAAAGGCCGCGCCCCGCGCGTGGTGAAGGTCGTGAAGATCACCCGCGATGCACCGGTGGTCCGCAAGCCGAAAAAGCAGAAACTGCTGGTTCGTGGCAATGAACGCGTCACCGCCGGCGGCAACGTGAAGCGTGCAAAGAAACGTCTGCCGAGCGCCAAGCGCCACCATCAGTCGTCGAAGTAAGCCGTTCCGGGTTCGCCCGGAAAGCAAAAAGCCGGTGTGATCCGATCAGCTCGGATCCCACCGGCTTTTTTTTCAGCCGCGTGCGCGACGTGCTGCGACGCTGGCTGTCTTTCCCTTCGGAACCGCGGTTTGCGCAGGGAACCGTCCCGGCGGAAGGCGCCAGAACAAGACCAGTCCCAACACACTCTCGATCAGGTAAAACGCGCTCGATACCCCGTGCAGCATGCCGAACCGGCTTGCATACGGTGACTGCGCGAGTTCCATCCCGCCCTCTTGTGCCGCCACACGCAAGGCGTTCATGAACGGCTGCAAGGCAAAATAGCCGATCAGCACGCACAGCAGCATGCCCGCGATCACCCAGCGCGTCCGCTTGTACTCATCGAAACCCGTACGTACCAGGCGATTCGCCATGACCAGCAGCACCAGCGCGCACACTACGCCCAGCATGCCCTCGATGCGAAAAAGCTGCGCCGCGACCGAACCCGCGGAGGTCCGGTCGAGCATGCTGAACAGCACGGGTGCTGCGATGTAACCCAGGGCCAGCACGCTGCCGACCCAGATCATGGCGACGATCCGAAAGAATCGATGAGCCATCAGACGTACTTGACCGCAATGACTTCGTATTCGCGCGCGCCGCTCGGTGCCTGCACCGACGCAACATCGCCCTCCGTCTTGCCAATTAACGCACGTGCTATAGGCGAGCTGATCGACACGAGGCCGTGATCGATGTCGGCTTCGTCGTCGCCGACGATCTGATAGGTCACCGAATTGCCCGAATCCAGGTCTTCCAGCTCGACGGTCGCGCCGAAGATCACGCGGCCGTCGGCTTCCACCTCGGTCGGATCGATGACTTGCGCGCCTGCCAGCTTCGACTCGAGCTCGGCAATCCGGCCTTCAATGAAGCCCTGCTTCTCTTTGGCAGCGTCATACTCCGCGTTTTCCGACAAGTCGCCCTGCGCGCGCGCTTCGGCGATCGAATTGACGACCGACGGGCGTTCTACGGATTTCAAATGTTGCAATTCGTCGCGCAGCAACGCTGCGCCACGTTTAGTCAAAGGAACTGTGCTCATAACCAACTCATTACGCAAAAATGCAGACGTAAAAAAATTACCGCGGTTAAGTGCATCTCCCGGTAAATATGGGAGACGCCGCTTAACCGCGGCCCTTGATACTTAGACTTCATATGGAGACTGCTGATACTGCTGAGACTCGAATCTGAAGCCTTAGTTTAGGCGAGCATGCAGTCCTTGTAAATCATAGACTTCCAGGTCCTTCAGATATCGGAGGCCTTCGACCGCCGCACGGGCGCCGGACATGGTCGTGTAGTACGTGACCTTGTTGGCTTGCGCGCTCATGCGGATCGAGCGGGAATCGGCGATTGCGGCGCGCGTTTCATCCACGGTCGTGAAGACCAGCGCAATTTCACCATTTTTGATCATGTCCACGATGTGCGGACGGCCATCCTTCACCTTGTTCACGACCTTGACCGGAACGCCCGCCGCTTCGATAGCCGCAGCCGTGCCCTTGGTTGCGACAATCGGATAGCCGAGTTCGTGCAGCATGGTCGCGACTTCCACGGCCTTTTGCTTGTCGGCGTCCATTACGGTCAGGAGAACCGTGCCGCTTTCCGGCAAGCGCGATCCGGCCGCAAGTTGCGACTTGAAGAGCGCCTCGCCGAACGTGCGGCCCACGCCCATGACTTCACCCGTCGAACGCATTTCAGGTCCGAGGACCGGATCGACCGCCGGGAATTTCACGAACGGAAACACCGCTTCCTTGACGCTGAAATACGGCGGGATCACTTCCTTCGTGATGCCTTGCGCCGACAGCTTCTGGCCGACCATCGCGCGAGCGGCGATTTTCGCCAGCGGCAAACCCGTCGCCTTCGACACATACGGCACCGTGCGCGAAGCACGTGGATTCACTTCGAGCACGTAGATCACGTCCTGCTTCGTGCCGTCTTCACGCGGCACTTGCTGGATCGCGAACTGCACGTTCA
>NZ_CAXTGZ010000770.1:0-2550 GCF_964243625.1 uncultured Caballeronia sp. | reverse complement strand
ATCCAGTATCACGTAGTGAAAACTGTCGCACAGCAGGTCCAGCACGCGCGGAAGAGCAGCCGCCTCGAACGGCGCGGCCGCACCCAGATCGAGTTCCGAAGACAATACGAACAGACGCCGGCTTTTCGCGACCAGCGTACGCTCTACGTATTGCGGGTCAAGCCGGTTCACGTTATGCAGTACATCGGTGAGGCCATTGTTGCTCTGAATGCCGAGCATGCTGTTCGCTGCGCCGCCGTAAATATTCAGGTCGACATACGCGACCCGCCGATGTGTCTCTTCGGCAAGGTGCCGCGCTACGTTGAGCGCGAGCGTGGTGACGCCCACACCGCCGCGTGCGCCCGCGAACGCAATGGTTTTTCCAGCACGCGCCAGCGTCACGGGGTTGACCTTTCCATCCTGCATGCTGAAGGTGCGCTTGAGCAGTTCAACGGTCAGCGGCTTGACCAGGTAATCGCGCACACCGAGTTTCAGCAGGCTGCGGAACAGTCCTACGTCGTTGCGCTCACCAAGCGCGACCACTTGTACGGATGGCTCGCAGACTTCGGAGAGCCGGCCGAGGTCTGACAAGGGCATGGTCGAGCCATGCAGGTCGACGAGCAGGAATTGCGGTGAGCGTTCTATCTTCGACAGATACGCAATGGCTTCGTCAATGTTGCCGAGCACGATATGCACGTGCGGCATTGCCTCTTCGAGGACGAAGCTCTTGAGGATCTGCTCGGTCGTCCGATCCGTCACGAACGCGATGAAATCGGCAACGCGCGCGCCCGATTTCGCTTTTGATACCCTGAACTCTGTTGTGCTCATGTGCTCTTCTCGAAGGTGTCGCTGACCGGGGTCATTTGGAATCGCGCGACGTCGATGTGTCGAGGGGAATGACCCGGCCGTTCTTGTACCGGTGAACGGCGCCCGCAGCCACAGCTGCGTCGGCAGGTCCGAGCTTTTCAGGCGCGACGAGGTCCTTCGGGTTCGCTATCTGAGCAGCCAGATTGGTGTAGGTCGCGCAGCCCCATTGCATGTCCGGCCGATGCCAGCCGGCGTCCGTGAGCAGGGAGGGTCGGGAGAGGCTGTCGCAGTCCGGCGGCAGCGCCGACTTGCCGTCGAAGCCGATAGTTGTCTGGTCCGGCATGCCGCGCGGCGGCTTGAAACAGCCGCTGAGTCCGACAGCGAAGGTGCACGCGAGAACAAGGGTGAGAAGGCGGGCTGATTTCATGGTGTCTGGCTCAGTAAACGTAACCGGCTGCGCCGACAAGACGCGGTTGTGCGGCGTCGGCCGGTGCGCCGGCTTGACGGCTGAAGCTGTATTCGACGTCATTGCTCGGCGACGTCAGCGATTCCAGCGGCGAGCGCAGTTTCGACGGGTCCGTTGGCTCGACCAGATACGGCGTGACCATGATGACCAGCTCGGTCTTGTTGTTCTGATAGTTCGTCGATGAAAACAGTTTGCCCAGAATCGGAATCGAGCCCATGCCCGGGACCTGGGAAATGATGTCCGTTGTATTGCTCTGGAGCAGCCCGCCAATGGCGAAGCTTTGGCCGCTTCCGAGTTCCACGGTGGTATCGGCACGACGAACGCTCAGTCCCGGCACCGTGATGCCGCCCGTGGTGACACTCACCGACGTATCGATCTGACTGACTTCCGGACGTACCTTGAGGCTGATGCGGTGATCGTTCAACACGGTCGGCGTGAAATCCAGCTTTACACCAAACTGCTTGAATTCAACCGAAATCGCGCCGTTGGTCTGCGATACCGGAATCGGGAATTCGCCGCCCGCGAGAAAGCTCGCTGTCTGTCCCGAGAGTGCCACGAGGTTCGGTTCTGCCAGTACGGTCAGCAGGCCTTCCTGATTCAGCGCGTCGACCAACGCGCGGATATCGACATTGTTCGTCTTGAACGCGCCGAACAACGAGTATGCATTGTTGGTCGGCAAATTGACGGGGTACGTGGTGCCTCCGGCTGCGTTGGTCAGCGGCTGGTTGAGGTTATAGATCGACCGGCCGCTGAAAATTCCGCCGTATATATTGCCGACGGCATTGCCCATTGCCTGCCAGTTGATTCCCAATTGCTGCGTGACGTTACGATCCACTTCCGTGATCCGCACGCGCAATTGCACCTGCAAAGGACGATCGATTGTCATGCGATTGACCAGCACCTCCTTGTCTGCGAGATAGGGCGTAAGCGAATCCACGACCGCGTCGGCATCGGTGGAATTTGGAGCTTGTCCCGTCACCATCAGCGAACCCTGTCCGGTTGTCAATTGCACGTTCAGGTTTGGAAAACGCGCGGTGATCATGGTGCGCAACGAGTCCATATCGCGTCCCACGTACACGGTGCGTTGAACCAGTGTCTTGTTGTTTGCGCCGAGCACATAGAGCGTTGTGGTGCCGGCCTTCTTGCCCAGTACAAACACCGCCTTTGGCGAGGGTACGTGCACGTCGGCCACGTTCGGATCGGCGACGAACACGGACACCGCGTCCTCATTGAGTCGAACCAGTACGCCTTTTCCCGCGCCCACTTCGAGCGTGCCTTGAGTCGGTGCCAAAGGCGAG
>NZ_CAXTGZ010000769.1:0-2550 GCF_964243625.1 uncultured Caballeronia sp. | reverse complement strand
CCAGCTCACGAAGGTCCAGATGGCGAGCGGCCATGCGGGCCAGGTGAATAGCGGCAGATTCTTGATTGCGTAGGACAGCGCCGGGATCGGCGAGCCGGAGAACGCGTCGAAACTGTGACGCCACCATTGGCGCAGCCACCATTCGCCGTCGTCCGGGTAAAGATGCAGCACCGGCCAGACCCACGCGCCGATCAGGATGACCGCGACCGGCACGCCGAGCACGAGCAGATAAAACGGCCGCACTTCACGCACGATCACGGTCATGGCCAGCGTGCAGATCAGGAGCGCAAGCACCAGCACCGGACTGCTCGACAAACCGACAAGGCCGATCGCCGCGCCCCAGATGAGCGCGCCTTGAATGGGTTTATCGCAACTGCGCACGAGGCCGTACACGAGCATGGCGGTACCGGCGAACTGGGCAAGCTGAGGCGTGGTTTCGTGGCCACGCTCGGCAAGACCAAAGCAGGCGAGCAAGATGAGCAGGGCGCCGTCGGCGAGCGTGCGGCCGTAGTCACGCGGTTCCGGTTCGCCGCCGAACGCGTACTTGAAGGGCTGCGCTTCGTCGCGGCGGCCGAGCAAATACGCCGTGTACCAGACAAACGCGCACGCAATACAAAAGAGCAGGCCGGTGACGACCCGCGAGGCGTTGCTGGCATCGACCCAAGGGCTCAGCAGGCGAATGAAACCCGCGCCGAACCAATAGATGAACGGGCCGTCGGAGGTCAGCGCCTTGCCGACCAGATTCGGCAATAGCCAGTCCTTGACGCTGCCGTTGGCCATCGTCCACATCACGCCGAAACCTGCCGCGTCCTCGTTTTTCCACGGATCGCGGCCGAACAGGCCAAACGACGCATAGACGATACAAATGGTCAGCAGCAGCCAGCGCGGCAGGGCGCTGGTTGCGGAGGCGGTCAGACGGATGACATTTCGCATGCGGTGGCGACAGGAAACAGAACGGATTGGGCGAAGCGGCGGCGCTGGATCAAGGCTGGCAAGCCCGGGAGCGCGCGGTTTTCGTGACGCTTTTTCGTCACTTTTTAGTTAGTGCAATTTTTAACGAATCCGGCATTGTAGACGGGAGCCGTCGCGTGCGTCGTTGCGGTGCGTAGACGACGGGCTTCCGACGAAACTTCAAGCGAAAAAAAAGGCAGCTTTCGCTGCCTTTCTTCAGTGCTGCAATTCTGCTGAATTACTTCTTCGACGAGAACGCTGCGAACTTCTTGTTGAACTTCTCGACACGGCCGGCCGTGTCCATGATCTTTTGCTGACCGGTGTAGAACGGATGCGATTCCGACGACACTTCGATCTTTGCCAGCGGGTACTGCTTGCCTTCGAACTCGCCGGTTTCGCGCGTGTTGATGGTCGAACGCGTAATGAATTTGAAATCATTCGACATGTCGACGAACAGCACTTCGCGGTAATTCGGGTGAATGCCTTCTTTCATGGTCTTTCCTTTGGTATCTGTTGGTAGCCAGCCCGCTCAACGTGCGCTCAGTATGACGTTTGTCACTTTTCCCGAGCGCGAGCCACTTGCCTGAGGTCGAAAACCGTGGATTATGCCAGAAAATCAGTCGCCTGGCATGTTTTTGGATCCCTCTGGCCAGGCGCTTACGCAAGCGCACCCACGTTCGCCGGGTCTTGCCGGTAGTAACGCGCGAGCAGCCGATACAGCTCGGGATAGTCCCGTTCGAAGGCCGCCGGTTTCACGAACAGGGCCTCGCTGCACACCGCGAAAAACTCTGACGGATGGTCGGCCGCGTACGGATCGATCAGGGATTCGCGCTCAAAACGGTTCCATCGGCGGTCGGAAACGGCGTCGACTTGAGCGCAGAAATGGTCGTAGGCATGATCGAAGACATCGTTCCAGGCCACGGAATCGAGCGGCGCATGCCATTTGCGGTAGAGCGGCGGGTGTCCATCCGCCTCGCCGTTGAGCATGTCGATCTTGTGCGCGAACTCATGGATCACGACGTTGTACGCGTCCTCCCCGTCGGTCATCTGCGCGTCCTCCCACGACAACACCACCGGGCCGCCTTCCCAAGCCTCCCCGCTGGCGTCGTGTTCGATCTCATGCACCACGCCGTCCTCGTCCTCGACCGTTTTCTTGATGACGAACTCGCCCGGGTACACGATCACGCCCACCCATCCGCGATACAACTCCAGGCTCAGGTTCAGCACCGGCAGGCAGGCCTGCAAGGCGATGGAGACGATCATCGCGTCGGTCAGCGGCAGATCGTGCGCCGTCGAAAATTCCTTCTCGGCGATGAAAAGCGTCGTGTTCTCACGCAGACGCTCCAAGTCGCCAGCACTAAGATGGCCGAAAAACGGCAGCCGGTCGAGCGTGGCTTGCCATAGCGCGTCATCGATCGCGTACTTGCGCAGCGCCCGTTCGCGACGATTCCCGCCGATCAGCCGGGTCAGAAAATTGGCCATGAGGTCCGTGTCAGTCTCTCGAATTCAGTCAATCTGTTTTTGCCATGCCGCGAACAGACCACCGCAAATCGCGACGCCCATCAGGAAATAAAAGCCATCGAGCGACGCCAGGAAACT
>NZ_CAXTGZ010000768.1:0-2556 GCF_964243625.1 uncultured Caballeronia sp. | reverse complement strand
GCTGGAAATGTAAGTGCGGTGCTCGTACACGGCGCGTGGGCAGACGGATCGAGTTGGAGCAAGGTCATCGAAAGGCTGAAGGCACAAGGTATCAATGCGATCGCGGCGCCCCTGCCGCTGAGTTCGTTGCAAGACGACGTGGCAGCGCTCGGAAGAACACTGGAACGCGTGGATGGTCCCGTGGTTCTCGCGGGGCATGCCTACGCCGGCGCGGTGATCGGATCGGCGCGGGCCGAGAATGTCAGGGCCTTGGTCTACGTGGCCGCGTTGGCGCCCGATGAAGGCGAAACCGTCGGCGACGTATTCAATCGCGGCAAACCGCATCCGCTTGCGCCCACACTATCGCCGGACAAGCATGGCCTGATCTGGTTGCCAAAGAAAGCCTTTGCGGACGCGTTCGCGCAGCATGCGAATTTACAAGAGCTGACCGTGCTGGAAGCGGTTCAGCGCCCTGTTTCCGTTTCGTGTATCGGGGTGGCAGTGGGACGTCCTCTCTGGAAGGACCGGCCAAGCTGGTTCCTGATTGCCGATGAAGACCGGATGATCGTCCGCGACAACCAGCAATTCATGGCACAGCGCATGAACGCGCTCGTGCATTCATATCCCGTCGATCACACGCCGATGATTACGTCGCCGGATGCCGTGACCAGCGTGATCATCGAAGCGGCTTGCGCAGTTGCCGCTCAATAACTTCGTAAGGAAGAACTCATGTCTGCCACTACCTATCGCTCTGCTGACGTTGACGGCTTCAAGGTGTTTTACCGTGAAGCGGGTCAACCCGGCGCGCCAAAGTTATTGCTCCTGCACGGCTTTCCAAGCTCGGGCCACATGTTTCGCGACCTGATTCCGAGGCTCGCCGACCGCTTCCATATCATCGCGCCGGATCTGCCTGGCTTCGGGCAATCGGATATGCCAGGCCGCGAAGCGTTTACGTACACGTTCGAGAACATCGCCAAGGTCATTGGACGGTTTACCGAAGTTGTCGGTTTCGATCGCTTTGCAATCTATGTTTTCGACTACGGCGCGCCAACGGGATTTCGTCTGGCGCTCAGTCATCCTGAACGAATTACCGCGATTATCTCGCAGAACGGCAACGCGTACGAAGAAGGTTTGAGCGATGGCTGGAATCCCATTCGCGCCTATTGGGAGGATGCGTCGAGTGCGAATCGCGAAGCGCTGCGTGCAATGCTCACGCACGACACGACCTTCTGGCAATACACGCACGGTGTCCCGGACACCACGCTCGTGTCGCCGGACGGCTATTCGCTCGACGACTTCTATTTGAGCCGTCCCGGCGCGGATGAAATTCAGCTCGACCTGTTCGGCGACTATAAAAGCAATGTCGCGTTGTACCCGTCGTTCCAGGAATATTTCCGGACCCATCGTCCACCCTTTCTCGCGGTGTGGGGAAAGAACGATCCGTTCTTCTTGCCACCGGGCGCCGAGGCGTTCAAGCGCGACATTCCCGATGCGGTCGTACGTTTCTTCGATACCGGGCATTTCGCGCTTGAAACGCATGCCCCGGAAATCGCTTCGGCCATCGCCGAATTTCTGACTCACAAATCCTGAGGAGACGCGAAATGTCCACGAAGGTAGCTATCGTCACGGGAGCGAGTCAGGGCATCGGCCGCTCGACCGCCATCCGGTTGGCGCGTGATTTTTCGTCGATCGTGCTTGTCGCGCGCAATCGCGAGAAGCTCGACCAGACAGCAGACGACGTGAAGAAAGCTGGCGCACGAGCGCTGGTCATCGATGCCGATTTATCTCACCCGGAAGTGGCGCAGGACGTCGTCGACAAGACGCTGTCAGCGTTCGGGCAGATCGACGCGCTGCTCAACATTGCAGGCGCCGTACCGCAGATCGATCTCTTCGATATGACCGATGACCAATGGGAACGCGGCCTTGCACTGAAGCTGCACGGTGCCCGGCGATTGACGGTCGCCGCATGGCCAGCGCTCAAGAAGACATCGGGGTCCGTGGTGCTGATGTCGGGCAACTCCGCGCTCTTCCCCAAGGCCCCGTATGCGGCGGTCGGCACGATCAACGCGGCGATCGTGGCGCTGGCAAAGGCGTTTTCGGACCGTGGCATTGCCGACGGCGTACAGGTCAACAGCGTGCTGCCTGGCCCGGTCATGACCGGCCGCCGCCAATCCTACCTCGAGCACTGGGCGCCGCTTCACGACATGACGGTTGAAGAAGCAACGGCGAGATTTCCTGCGGAAGCGCAGATCGCGCGGTTTGGCACGCCCGAGGAGATAGCGGAGCTGATGGCATTCATTGTGTCGCCGGCGGCGCACTGGATGACAGGATCGACGCTGAGGATGGACGGCGGAGAGGTCAAGTCGATTTGATTTCTCTTGAGAGAGATGCGTACGCGGGTGGTTTCGTTCAGTAACATTCGAGGGGACGCATCACCTTCCCGAGTAGATGTTCAAAGCACCTGTACGATGACACGCCTGCTACACCGGCAAACCAGGTCAGGAGAAGATCCGTTTCCTTCCATTGTTGTTTCGAGCAGCGACGATCCTTATGGCGGCGAGAATCATGCGTGGGCGT
>NZ_CAXTGZ010000767.1:0-2563 GCF_964243625.1 uncultured Caballeronia sp. | reverse complement strand
TCGCCGCTGATGCGCCGTTTTTTATCGTGATGAACGCGGGTTCGGGGCGCAAACAAAGCGATGAAACCCGCGCCGCGCTCGAACGAATGCTTGGCGAAGCAGGACGGAAGTTCGAGATCAGACTTGTCGACAACCCGGCAGAACTCGCCGATACCGCCGCCCAGGCGGTGCGCGACGCAAAGGCGCAAAACGGCGTGGTGGTCGGCGCGGGCGGCGACGGCACGCTGTGCGCCGTTGCGGGCGCCGTGCTGGGCAGCGGCTGTCCCTTCGCCGTCTTGCCGCGCGGCACCTTCAACTACTTCAGCCGCGACCACGGCGTTCCGTCCGATCCCGCCGAATCCATTCCGTTGCTGCTCAGTGCACGGGCGCATCCGGTGCAGGTCGGTTTCGTCAACGACCGCATGTTCCTGGTCAATGCGAGTCTTGGTCTCTATCCGAAATTGCTGGAGGATCGTGAGTTGTACAAGCAGCAGTTCGGGCGAAGCCGTCTGATCGCGCTTTGGTCGGCAGCCGTCACCCTGTTGCGCCGGCATCGGCATTTGCGTCTGCACATAGAGCACGATGGCACAATGCAGGAAATCCGGACTTCGACACTATTTGTCGGCAACAATCGCCTGCAGCTCGAACAAATCGGCATGGCCGAAGCGCCGCTGCTGGAACGCGGGTTGCTCGCCGCTATTGCACCGCGCGCCGTCGGGCGGCTTGCGCAAATTGGAATCACGCTGCGCGGCGCGACGGGCAGGATGAGCGACGCCGATAACGTTGTCAGCTTTGCGTTCAAGCACATCACGGTGACGCATCCGTCGAAGCGCCGCCGTCTCGTGAAGATCGCAACCGATGGCGAAGTGACCTGGATGAACATGCCGCTCGATTTCCGCATCGCCCCGGAGCCGCTGTATTTGCTGAAACCCGAGGCCGATGTCGCCAACGCCAATCGCTCATGACCCTGCTGTTGCAAATTTCTGATCCTCACTTCGGCACTGAACAACCGCCGGTTGTGGACGCATTGCTGCGTCTCGCCGACACCCATCGCCCGGATCTCGTGGTCATGTCCGGTGACATCACGCAGCGAGCACGGCGTGCGCAGTTCAGCGCGGCTCGCGCTTTCGTCGATCAGTTCGGCACGACGCCGTTCTTGGTCGTGCCCGGCAATCACGACATTCCGCTCTATAACGTTTTCGCCCGCGCGATGCATCCGTATGCAAATCATCGGCGGGTGTTCGGGCATGATCTCGAACCCGTGTACGAATCGGATGCGCTGCTCGTGATCGGCGTGAACACGACGCGTCCTTACCGTCATAAGGATGGCGAAGTTTCAGTGCAACAAGCCGAGCGTGTGGCGCGGATGCTCGAGCGCGCGGCGCCCGGGCAACTGCGCGTGGTCGTCACGCATCAGCCGGTTCTCGCCGCGCGTGCGAACGACGTGCATAACCTGTTGCACGGCCGCCAGCATGCGGTTCAGCGTTGGGCGAAGGCGGGTGCCGATCTGATCTTGGGCGGACATATCCATTTGCCATACGTGCTGCCTTTGCATGCCGCCTACAAGGATCTGCCGCGGCGCATGTGGGCGGTGCAGGCGGGGACATCGCTGTCTTCGCGCGTTCGCGGAGCGGTGCCGAATTCGGTGAATCTGATTGAATACCACGATGCATCGGCTGCAGGCGAACGGCGCGCCGTCATCGAGCGATGGGACTTCAATAGCGAGCGTGTATCGTTTGAACCGGTCACGCGGCACGAACTCGATTTCAGCACCGAAACGCTCGACGATTCTCTCGCCACCCTTTCATGAGTCAGCCAGATCCGAGATACGCCGAGTTGATTCATGCGGCGCATGTTGCGGGCGAGCATGCGCTCGCGGTGTACGGCGTGACGCTCCTGGTCGCAATCATTGCGGTGCTCGGCGCATGGCGGCTCGTGCAGCGCTACGGTTTGCCGCGTGAACAGGGCGGGTTGTCGCCGCGCGTTTTGCTCGTGCTCCATCTTGTAGTGAGCTTTGCGATCATCGTCGGGGCGGCTGCGCTCTTTGCCGCCATTGCCGACGAAATTGGCGACGGTGAGACACTCGGTTACGCGGATCAGGCTTTTGCCGATGGCATCGCCCAAGGCGTTCCGATCAGCGTGATCCGGATCTTTGCACGCGTTACGCATCTTGGCGATCCGTGGCTGCTCGCGCTCTGGTGCGTGCTGGGCGCGGCTTTGCTGGCGCTGCGCGGCAAGGTTGCGATCGCGATCGGGTTTGTGATCGCGATCGCCGGCAACGGTGTCCTGAACACCACGCTCAAACGCATCTTCGAACGCGTGCGGCCGGTGCACGACCGGGAGATTGCCACTGCCGATGGCTGGAGTTTTCCAAGCGGGCATGCATCGGGATCGCTGGTGACCTACGGCATGGTCGCTTATGTGCTGGTGAGCGTCATGCCCGCACGTTGGCGTTTGCCGACGGCCATCGTGGCAACGCTGATTGCCGTCACGACCGCGAGCAGCCGCGTGTTCCTGCGCGTGCATTTCGCGAGCGATGTATTGGCCGGTTTCGCCTCGGGTACGGCGTGGCTGGTGGCGTGTA
>NZ_CAXTGZ010000766.1:0-2577 GCF_964243625.1 uncultured Caballeronia sp. | reverse complement strand
TCATGTTACTCACTGTCGAGCCAGAAGAGGACGTTGGCTCGCAGCAAGACATCCGGTCTTGATGGACAGCTTAGGGTTGGCCGTCTGAACTCAACGATGCAGTCAAGTAACCTGGTCGGACCGGCTCTCGGCGACCAGCTTTTCAAGTTCGGCCAAGTCGAACGGCTTCGCTAAAATCTTCACACCGGCGTAGGTGGCCCGTTCAATCTCGTCTGCGTAACCTGTCATCAGCGTTACGTTTTCACTGGGCCACGTCTTGAGAACATGCTCGGCGAGGTCAATGCCGTTCATCGCGCCAGGCATTTGAATGTCGGAAAGAATCAGGTCGAAGGTCGCTCCTGTATTCAGAAGATCCATCGCGCCGTCCGCGGTAACTTCATGCCGGACCTTGCACCCCATCATTTCGAGGACCGCCGACACCCCGGCTGCAACTTCTTCGTTATCCTCAACCAGCAATACGGACGTGCTCATGCGTAAGGTCGGCAGCGGCACGACCGCCGCAGGTTCTTCGACCGCTACGGGTTGCACCAAGTGGCGGGGGAAATAAAGCCTGACGGTGGTTCCTTTCCCACGGATGCTATCGACGCGAGCCGTACCGCCCGCTTGCTCTGTTGCGGACAGCACTTGGGCGAGCCCCAGTCCTAAGCGTGCGCCTTGTGCTTTGGTCGTGAAAAGAGGCTCGAATGCACGGCTTAATACGTCGTCGCTCATTCCGGAACCATTGTCGGTGCAAGCCATGGAAATGTATTCGCCCGCGGGCAAAAAGTCGTTCCTTGCCGGGAGTTGCGAATTCTGGCACCGAATCACAAATCGCCCGCCATCGGGCAGCGCGTCCTTTGCGTTCATTGCGATGTTGATGATGGCTGATTCGAGTTCGGTTTTGTCGACGAAGATGGGCCAGACGCTGGGCGAGACCTCAATGCTTACATGAACCCGTTCACCGAGTGCGGTAGCAACAAGCGATTTGGCGGATGACAGCCAAGAAAAAAGGTCGACACTTTCGAGCTTGAGCGGCTGCTTTCGTGCAACGCTCATGAGCCGCCTTGCGAGAGATTCTGCACCAACGCCGGCGCGCTCCACTGCGACAACTTCTTTCTCGACATTCATGAATTCCTTTTTTCGAGCCAAGGCGGAATTCGTTGAGACCACCATCAAAAGATTATTGAATTCGTGGGCAATGCTCGCCACGAGGTTACTCAATGCGCTTACGCGCTGAAGTTGTCTCGTTGAAGCCTCCGCAGATTCACGCCTGGAAGTTTCCATTTGCCATTTATCCCAAGCGATTTTTTCCGCCTTTAACTGCCTGAGTGAAAACATAACCAATAGCCATATTCCGGCAGAAGGAAGAGCGGTGATGAGCGTGATGAAGACGAGATGATCGCGCCATTGGCTTGCGATCGCCACCGAAGAAATCCCGCTAACAACATAGATGGGATAGTCGCCAACGCGGCGAAAAGCCACAATTCGCTCAAGCTTATCGACCGACGACGTCATCTGTAAGTGACCGTAAAGCTCGTTGTTCTTCAGTGCTTGGGTAAAGGCGGTGTTGGAGGCGGCTGCCGCCGCAGCGGGTCGAGTGTCGGGATACCGAACTAAGATGCCGCCGTCCTTGCGATAGAGCGCAACGTTCACGGCGGCTGCGTCATTGGTCAGGGCACGATAAAAGCTATTAAAATATTCCCTTCGCAAAGCAATGGAAACGACACCCAGAAATTTGCCGTCGTAGCCTGAGCGACCGATGCTCGTGGTGAATACGTCGGTTTGCGCCACCTTGCCGCGCAGTGGGAGCGAGAAGTAAGCCTCGGGACGAATGGCCTCTGCCTGCTTGAAATCGTCCCTGTCACGTATCGACACCGGCGGGGCTGGGAAATAACGACTGGTTGCGAGCAGGTCCCCCTTCACTCCAAACACCGATATCCCGGCCACCTGCGGAAACGCGCCGCCAATCACAATCAGGTTCTTATGAATCGTGTCTTCACTGTCGCGTATCGTGAGGTCGTCGCCGTCCCCAAGCATGTCGACAATGCGACCGCTAATTTCGCCATTCAAATCAAGTACCTTCAGAGCCTGTTCTTCAGCGACTTGCGCGATTCGGTCGACGATGTCATTCGCCTCGGCGATTCTGCGCTGATAATCGTAAAACCCGTAAGCGAAAAGAAAGGCAGATGGAACCAGGACCGATATCGCCAGCACGAACAGCAAAATGTATTTCGTTGACGAAAAACTCCGCGGCGCAGCGGCAGGGTCTGCTAGAGAAGCAAAGTCGCGCACTTGTCCTCCTCCAACGTACAAAAGGTAAGGCTTTTCGACAACCTAAAAGAGTGGATCCAGACCTGGAGGCCGCGTTTTCGCCGAAATTTCGGCCATGGCGCTCGGATTAGGAAACAAGTAATCCAGTGATATCTTTTACTAAATCCTGTATCTTCACTCCAAAAAGCTGCAAACGGGTAACAATTGCCGTGAATGAGCTTACGTCCGAACTTTCTACCTAACACGAATGTAATTAACGACAGATCACTGCAGTTGAGGGATATCGTGTCTGAAAACTTGTTACCAGAGGTTGCGCGCACACAACGC
>NZ_CAXTGZ010000765.1:0-2577 GCF_964243625.1 uncultured Caballeronia sp. | reverse complement strand
CCGTGCATTGCTCGCTGCGTTGTCGCAGCCGCGCGCGACACGTCCGTTGAACGGACTGACGCTGCAGAGTACGGCTGACCGGTATCTCGCGATTGCATCCGACGTGCTTAATCTGCAGGTGCGGATGGGCTGATTTGCGGTACTCAAAAACGCGCCGCCGATATTCTCGGCGGCGCGTTTTTCATTGCAGGTTCCTAAGCCACAGCGACTCGGAAAAAAGTCCGGGCATCTCGCTCCAGATTTGCGCCGGGCCGAGCTTGAGCGCGCTGTCGAAGTCATAGCCGATCAACATCGGCGCACCGCCCGTGTAATAGAACGGCCCAAGCTTCGTGTTCGCACGCTTGAACAGCACGAGCGTCGAGCGTCGCTCACGCTGCACGATGTGCGGCAATGCATCCGCGTACGACGCTTCCTTCAGCGTCCCGGCGAGCACCGGCGTGCCTCCGCCTTTGAGCGTCCAGACATCGATATCCGGGCCATCGCCGCGCGGTTGCAGCATCACGAGGTCATCGGTTCCGTCGCCGTTGATATCGCCGGCCGTCACCTTCGTCATCGCCGATGAAAACTGCGGATACGTGTTGCCGCGCAGCGTCCCGGCGAACGCACTGCCGGAACTTGTGAGCTGCGTTATTGCCATTGCGCCATTCATATTCTCGATCGCGACAAGCCCGGTTCGCGGCGATCCGGCTGTGTGCATTGGCAGGAAACGCGTGTTCGTGCTCAAGTCGTGAGCCTGCATCCACAACGCAGGCGCACGGCCGTTCTTGCCGACGCTCGCCAGCACCCACAGGTTCAGGCCACCATCGCCGCGTTTGTGCGCGATCATTACATCGGCGCGGCCGCTTCCCGTGAAATTGCCCGCCACATATTGCTGCGCGTTCGCCGGCGTCCACGCCGTGCCTGTCTGATACCACAGCTTCGGCGCTTCGAAACGCGTACCCGTGCTGCGCATCAGCCAGAACGCCGTGCCGCCGTTGCGCGGCGAGATCACCATCAGGTCGTCGCGGCCGTCGCCATCGAAATCGCCCAGCAGGAAACGCACGCTGTCGAAGCAAAGCCGGTTGGCCGAACACGTGGGCGCCGTGGCGTGGGCATCGAAAGGTATGGCGTTGAGGTACCAGGGCTCCGCCGTTTCCAGTCGCGACATGTCCGCGACCCATACGTTGAAGCCCGGTCCGTCCTTGCGGCGCTGCACGTAGACCACGCTCGAGCGGCGCTCACCGGCGGCGGCGCTTGCGGCATCGTCGATGTTATCGCCGCGTACGTCGCCGAAGAGGCCGCCTTCCTCGCGGTTATCGGTCCATTGCGTTTGCGCCGATGGCGCCCAGCGCGACTCCGTCGTCATCGCCGAACAACTGCCCGCCGCGAGCGCACCGTTGCGCCCAGCCAGGCAATGACCAAGCGGCGTGTACACATAGCCGAAGTCCCAGGGCGTCCACTTCTGGGCGGCATCGGCGGAATCCGGCGGCGCGCATGCTTCTTCGATCAACGTGCCGCTGCGTTCGGCGACGCATTGCCGCGTGGTTTCATCGACGAGTTGTGCCGTGTTCTTGGTCCCCGGCGCCGCCGATACCTGCTGCCAGTGCCAGTCCTGCGTCTTCGCGCCTGTGCACGCGGCAAGCGTCGGCGCGGCGCCGGGGCCGGCCGATGTCACGCACTGACTCGAATATTCGTTCACGATCTGCATTGAATGCGGCTGGAAATCCGGACCCGGGTCGCTCGCGTGCGCGCGTGTCCAGTAGCGGCGCGCGACCCAGTTGCCGTCCCATTGATATTCGCCGAAGACATGGCCGCCGTTATCGTCGCCATCGATGGCGAAATACGACGCCACGTCGTCGCGCTTCTTTTGGGTATCGGCGGCGTCGAGGTTCTTGGGCAGTCCGCCGGTCGGATACGTCACGTGATAGCCGATCGGGATATCGCGCCCGAGCCCTTGCGCCGCGATCCGCGTGATGCGCGCGGCGTAGATGTGATCCGGGTGCTCGATGAACGGCACCGTATCCGGATTGAGCGTGTAGATCTCGGTCGCCGGCGCGAGCATGGCGCGCACGGTCGCGATCAGCGCGGCGCGGTCGTACTTGATCGTGTTCGATCCGTCCGCGTTCAGCGGATATGTGTCGATGCTTTCGCCCTTGTCCCACAGCAAACCGAGCGGCACGCGTCCGCCGCGCACGCCGCCGCCGGGCAGCCGGACTTCGAGCAGCTTCACGCGCGGTTGCTGCCTGAGCAACATTTGATGCACGGGTTTGCCGGCGAAATCGACTGTCGATTCAATCCAGTCGTCCGCCACGCCTGCCATGCGCGCATAGGCGAGGCGCGTGCCTTTTTCGCGGAGTTTCACGTAGTCGAAGTTTGCGCCGTTCGCACCGCCGATCAAGTGAACGGTGGTCACGCACCAGCCGGCCGCGAGCTTGTCGCTGATGCCGGGATTGACGAAGAGCAGATCGTCGTCGAGATGGGCGACGACAGTGATGAGCGACCCGGCGTGGCAATCGGCGGCTGGAACGGATGGTTGCGCCGACGTTTGCGCGATGGCCGGTGAAAGCAGGGCGCTGACGGCCCACAGCAGTATCGATA
>NZ_CAXTGZ010000764.1:0-2581 GCF_964243625.1 uncultured Caballeronia sp. | reverse complement strand
GCCTGACGCCCTTGATGCGGGCGATATGGCCGGCGGCGCCAAGCTCACCGGTCAGTTGCTGACGTTTTCGCGCAGCAGCAATCTGGATCTAAAGGCCATAGACGTCATTTCGATGCTGCATGGCATGCGCGACATGCTGGCGTTATCGCTGGGAACGGGCATTCATTTCGGCACGCGTTTCAACGTGGACGAAGCCTGGACCGACGCAGATGCCAACCAGCTCGAACTCGCTGTGCTGAACCTAGGAATCAACGCGCGCGACGCGATGCCTGACGGCGGCCTGCTGACTATCACTGTGGACCGGCGCGCCTCGCCGGACAAAACCGTTCCGGCGGGGCAGTACGTGGTAATCGGCGTAAGCGACACTGGTACAGGCATTGCCCCGGAGCTGCTCTCACGCGTTTTCGATCCGTTCTTTACCACAAAGCCGGTGGGCAAGGGCACGGGCCTCGGCTTGAGCCAGGTCTACGGGATTGCGACGCAAGCCGGTGGCACGGCGCGGATTCACAGCGAAGAAGGCAAGGGCACGACCGTTGAACTATGGTTGCCTCTGCGCGAGCGGCATGTGGCCGAAGTCACCGTGCCCGAGCCATTCGAAGAGCGCTCGGACAGACATCAGCGGATCCTTGTCATTGAAGATGACGTCGATGTACGGACCTTCCTCGTCGACTGCCTGAAGATGCTCGGATATACCGTGACGGAAGCAGCACAGGGGCGCCTTGGACTCGATCGGCTGCACAGAGATAACCCTGACTTGCTGATGGTCGACTTCGCGATGCCCGGCATGAACGGGCTCGAAGTGATTTCCGAGGTAAAGCGCACGCACCCTCGATTGCCAGTAATTCTGGCGACGGGATACGCGGACGTAGATGTATCGAAGGAACGGTTGGACGGGTACGCGGTGCTCAGGAAGCCGTTTCAGATCGGCGATCTCGCGCGCACCGTGAAAGCGGCGTTGATGGCGGCGCCTGCCTGAAGATCTACAATAAGCAACCTCGACAGGGGCTTAGCGCCGTTGCGAGGTCACGTCCCAGTTGATGTCCACGCACAGCACTTCGATGCCGCGCGGCGTCGATGCAGCGATCGACGCCGTCACGCACAAGTGCGCTTCGTTAATCGAAAGATACGGCGCTGTTAGGTGAACACGATCAGGCGTGCGCAACGCTTCAATGAAATACGGTCGGCGCTCCCAGCTCGCGCCTTCCGAATGCAGCAGTGGCCTGAAACGTTTCGCGCGTTGCGAGGCCCGTGCGGCCGGCAAGATGTTGTCGCCGATCTGGCGGCCGGAGGCATCGAGTAGGAAGCAGCGTGCCGTTTCGTGGAGTTGGAGGAGGCCACGGGTTGCATCAGCGAGACCGGCGTCTTCCACCAAACGCGCCGCAGCACTCTCCAGTGCGCCTACGTAGGGCGCGAGCCGCGCCGATTGCGCCCGCTCACGCGCGGCCACGCGTTCACGCGATGCAGCCGACAACGCGTCCATCACGCCTTGTGCCGCTTGCGGCTTCACCGCTTCCACGCTCGGGCCCGCGAAGTACGCGCCCTGCACGAAATCGACGCCGCATTCCAGCGCGATGAGCGCGTCGCGTTCAGTGCTTAGGCCGCCCATCAAGACAAGCTGACCCGATTCATGCAGCAGCGAAACCAGTCCCGGCAATACCCGCTCGATATGCGAATGCTCGCTTGCCTGCTGCAGGATGCATCGGTCGAGCGTCACGATATCTGGCCGCAGATGCCACACGCGGTCAATATTCGAATGCTTTACGCCGAAGCCATCGAGCGCGATCAGAAAGCCCGACTTGCGCAATGAATCGATGATTTCCGCAAAACGCGTCGTCTCGCCGCCGGCTTGCTCGGGCACTTCCAGCACCACGCGCTGCGGCGGCAGCCCGACATTTTTCAGCGATGCGAGGAGCGCGTCGCCGTAACTCGTATCCATCAATGCAGCGGGGTGAAGGCTTAGAAAAAGCCATTCGTCGTTGCTGTCGAAGGAAAAGAAGTTGCCCAGATGCAGCGATTCGGCAAGACGTCCGAGTTCCAGCAGGTCGCCGCGCCGGGCTGCCTGCGTGAAGACCTCGTGCGATGGGACTTGCCGGCCGGAATCGTCCCGGGCTCTGAGCGATGCGTGATAACCGATTGCGCGTCGATGCGACACGGAGAACACGGGCTGGAAAACGCTGAAAACCGTGTACTCGCCGTACAGGACAGTGCGCCGCGTGCCGTCATCGTCCGCGACGGGACGAGGGGGCTGAAAGCGGGGAGGGTCGAGATCAACCATGCTCATGGTGGTTTTGGCAGGCGTTCGAACGCGGCTCGAGTGGGAGTAAACATCGGGAAAGAACTAGTTTACAGGATAGGGCCCCTCCCTGAGGAGCAAGAAATATGCGCATTTGCCGGACAATTGAGATATTCCCGCCGAAACCGCGCCCGGCTGGGGCAGGGCTGCGGTCCGGGTTTTCAAGGCAAGGAAGCGGTGAGGCTGCGTGCACTTTTGTAGTGCGGCGCGCACGGGGAGATGATTCGCGATGGCGCGTTGCTGGCAGTCATCAATGCCAGGCAACGTGCCTTGAGTGGTACATGACTA
>NZ_CAXTGZ010000763.1:0-2593 GCF_964243625.1 uncultured Caballeronia sp. | reverse complement strand
CACTCGATGAGCGTTGTGCCAGGCTACGTACTTCGCTGGCCACGACAGCGAAACCCCGTCCCTGCTCACCCGCGCGAGCCGCTTCCACCGCCGCATTCAGCGCCAGGATGTTGGTTTGAAAGGCGATCCCTTCGATGAGTCCCGTGATATCCGCGATCTTGGTCGAGCTTTGACTGATGTCTTCCATGGTAGCGACCACCTGGCTGACGACCGCATTGCCTTTCTGTGCCACGCTTGATGCGGTAGCTGCCAGCCCACTGGCCTGTTGCGCACTTTCGGAATTCTGCTTTACGGCCGAAGTCAGCTCTTCCATGCTGGCTGCTGTTTCTTCCAGCGCCGCCGCTTGTTCTTCGGTGCGTGAAGACAAATCCACGTTGCCTGCTGCGATCTGACTCGACCCGCTTGCAATGCTCTCAGCGGCGCTGCGAACCTGACCGATCAGCTTGACCAGACTGCCTTGCATCTCGCCCATGGACGCCAGCACACTGCCCGCAGGTGCTTGATGCGCGCCCGGCACAGGACTTAAGTCGCCGCTGGCAACGCGCCCCGTCACCTCGCTCAACACATCGGGCTCGGCCCCCAAAGCACGCATCAACGTGCGTAGCAGCAGAACGCCCAAGCCTGCGCTCAGGATCACCGCAATCACAATGCACGAAACCATCAGCCAGAAGGCGTTTGAGCTGGCTGCATCGTTCGCTTCACGCAGATCGTGGCTGAGTTTTTCGTTGTGTTCGTTATGACTATCGAAGGCCGTCTTGAGGGCATTGGAAGCATTGCTCAGCACGCCACCATTCGCAATCATCGACTTGGCATCATCCGTGTCGCCCGCCCGCATTTTCTCGAAGAAGCTTGTCCGTATTAGCAGGTAGGTCGCGAACGCTGCCTTGTCTGCCTGCAGGAGTTTCCGGTCAGTGTCATCAGAGATGTCGTCCCGTTCGTAGGTCGCAAGGTGCTGATCGACACTCTTATCCATCTTGGCAAATTCCTGCTCCGTCGAGGCACGGGTGGTCTTATCAGCACTGACCAAGTATATGTAAGCCAGTCGGCGCAGGCTACTCACGTTATCCTTCGCAGCATTGATCTCCTTGACGCTCGGGATAATGTTGACCTGGATATATTCGAAGCGTTGCTGCGCCTGGCTAAGCCGCCAAAGACCAAAGCCCCCCACTACAACCAAAGCGAACAACGCGACACCCAGTGTAAAGATGAGCCGCTTTCTAATAGTCATAAATATCCCAAAATGAAATTACTTCGATAAATGCCAAGATGTTGGCGTATTTCCACTAAACGGCGCCTATGATTGACCTTTATCGAAGAGACATCGTTAAAATACGTAAGATGCAAAAAATGCTCAAGCATGTCCCGCGCAAATTCCTCCCGTTAGCCCAGAGCAGATTTCGTTTCAATTAATCTATAAATGATTGCTGGAATGCACCTGTTTTAGATCCGTCCCCAATATCATTATCCACAGTTCCTACGTTGTTAACGACCATGAAACGAGATGCAGCAGGGATACTAAGGGTTTTCATTTTTAAATATGGTTGGTATTTCAGGATCCAAACAATCTAGAGGCTTCGGCTTTATTCCTGGTGTCGTCTGGCGCTTGGTACACAATGACTCCGCAAAACCCTGTTGTGACCGTCTTATCTTTCCTAAATTTGATTCATCGGCCTGCGTGCCCGGATTGAGTGAGCCTGCTGGTGAATAACGACACCCATCAATTGGCGCGGGCTCGCCTGAAGGCGTTTGCGATTTACAGCTTTGGTGGCGCGAAGGCTTCTATGAAGCCTACGTAATTGTCTCGCTACAACGTTGTTACAGTTATTTTTACCAATTTGCTCATTTTCCCACCTTTCCCGAACAAATTAGCGCATCGTATAAGAAGAATGCCAATCGACAAAACGGGCGGTCGCTCAAACGCGGTTTAGCGCGTGATTCTTCGTTCACATAATTCTTAATGTGTAATGCGATACTTATCATAATCTCTCAGACCTGGCGGTTCCCTCGGCGCCAGGGCTTTTTAGCTATTGGCCGTTGTGGCCGGGCTTTTTTTACATAGGTCTTGCCCTACGCCCATGTACCGGGGCAAAAACTTTAAAACACCGCGTTAGCGATTCTCGGGCGCTTAGGTTGGTCAAACCAAAAGTAACAGTGGCGACGGCCACGGTGTTGATTGTTTTGGCCATGTTGCCCTTTGCTGTTTGACTGGGATGGGATGAATTGTCAAAACCGCGCCGTCAGATTCGCTGTTGCATCAGTGTCCTACGCGAAGACGTACGCGTTCATGAAGAGGGAGATTGGCTGCTCAAACCTGATGCGTTGACCAAGCGGTATCACTCATATAGCCGATGTCGGAGCAGTATTTGATCTGGCGCGGGAATTCGAGTCAGTGCTCCTTGTTAAGCGCCCGGGGGTTCGATTCCTGGGGCGCGACCCTTACCTTTCGCTTCCCGCATACGCGTCTCGTCATTCGGGCCTCGACGCGACAAGCAAGCTTGCACGTTTATCCCGATCGAGCCGACGGCAAGGTGCAGACGGCGCATTGAGAAGTCGCGCTGCTGCTGCACATCCATATCACGCTCAAAAACCGCGG
>NZ_CAXTGZ010000762.1:0-2593 GCF_964243625.1 uncultured Caballeronia sp. | reverse complement strand
CTGTTCGGCTTGGTCTGGCTCAGGCGCCGGCGTGGTTTGGGTGCAAAATAAGCGTTAATGCAAAGCCATCGAAGCTCTAAACGCGCATGGCTATCGCGCGGCACTACGCTCGCGAATCAGCGCCATCAGCCGTCTGTCACGCCATTGCACGCGCGCGTCCCATTGATCAAGCGGCAACGCGGCGCGCCGTTCACTCGCAACCTGCGCCACGAGATCTGTCGTCCAGGGGTCATGCTGCCCACGCGATGCGCCCATCCGTTCATAGGCCGGACCCATTTTCTGCGCGTGTGAGGCAATGCCGCCCCGCGTGTTGAGATCAACCGTTTCGAACGGTCCCGTTATCGACCAGCGCAGACCGACGCCATCGCGCATCACACGATCGATATCGCCAGTCGACGCAATCCCGTCACGCACGAGGCAATACGCTTCCCGCAACACAGCGCCCTGTAGCCGGTTGAAGATGAAACCCTCGATCTCGCCGGAGACACGCACCGCATGCAGGCCGGCGGTTTCATAAAGCGCGAGCGCGCGACGCGTGGTGTCGTCGGACGTAAAGGGCGCGGGCACGATCTCTATCACGGGAATCAGATACGGCGGGTTGCCCGGATGTGCAACGAGACACCGTTCGCGTCCGGGCAGCACATCGGCGAATGACGAAGCGACCAGGGCCGACGATGAACTCGCCAGCACCGCATCGGCGGGGGCAAGCGCATCGAGTTGCGCAAACAGGTCGCGCTTGAGGTCGATGCGCTCGGGCGCGCATTCCTGCACCAACGCGGCGTCACGCACTGCATCTGCAAGCTCATCGACCACGGTAATGCGCGCGAGGAGCGTTGCGGGCGCGTGATCGAGCAGACCAAACTCCTCGAGATCCGCAAGCCGTGCGTGCACTTCAGGCTTCACCGCGCGGCGGCGGGCATCGTCCGGATCGTAGAGCTTGACAGTAAAACCCGACCGCGCAAACACAATGCAAAACGCCACACCGATACTACCGCCGCCCACTATCGCGACCGTCTCCATCCATCCTCCGTTTCTGCGTTGATCCCGTTGAACCTGCCACGCCTAATTCATCACGCGCATGACCATGCTGCGGTTGGCGCCGGTGCGAATCCGAAGCGGCCCGGCAAGTGCACGGTCGGTATCGGCATTGCCGGTATCGACGAACAGCCTGCCATCTACCAGCGACAGCAACTTGGTCACGCTCGCCACCGCCTCGATGCGATTGCGCGGCACGCGGGCCAGCACGCGTGCGCTGATCGGCTGATTGCCGCGGCCAAACAAACACCCCTGCCGTCCGATGACACCCACCACGATCGCCGCCGACGTCCACTTATCTAGAAGATCGAGCAGCGTCGCCTCGGAAGCGTCGGCTGCGATCACGCGGCCATTCGCAATGGCATCGACGCCGAGCATCGTGCCCTTCACGCCCGCGTGTTCGCAGAGCGTTGCCATCGTCGTTCCCGGTCCCACGATATACAGCGTGTCACGCTCGAATTGCGCCGCCAGTTGGCGGCATGCTGCGTCCGTATCGGCGCGGTCGTTGGCCGGCATCTGCGCCTTGCTGCCCTGCATGCGAGCACGATCGACGGGCGCCAGCACATAACCATGCAGGCGCGATGAACTCCGGTCGGCGCGCAGCATGGCTTCGTCGATATCGAGTAGTTCCACGGCCTGCACCTCGAACGGCCCTCGCGCGCAACGCGCCGCCAGTTCGCCGGCACGCGACGCGTTCATCGCGAACACGCCGGAATACATCTTCACGCCGCAGGGCACGCCAATCAGCGGCACCTCCATGCCGACGGCCGCGGCGACATCGCGCGCCGTGCCATCGCCACCGGCAAACAGGATCAGCTTCGCGCCTGCATCGATAAACGCCCGGCACGCCGCCTGCGTATCCGCCGATGAAGTCACCTCACTGTCCGGCCACGCGACGATGCGCGCCTGCAGGCCAGCCTCGCGGCAGGCGTCCTCGCCCATTGCTCCGGCTGCGGTCACGACGTCTACACGGCCAAGGTTCAGCAACGCCGGCAGCGCGCGCCTTGCGGCATCGAATGACGCATTCAGTTCACGCGCCACGGCAACCGTCCCGGCACCGTCGCTGCCTTTCAAGCCGACCGGGCCGCCGACGCCGGCAAGCGGATTAATGACCACCCCGATGCACAGTGACACGAGCGTTTTTGGCCTTGCGGCATCAAATTGATCTGGCTATATTGTGCGCCATACAAACAAATGTGCGCAATAAAAAATTCGTGCGCGCATCACCGGAGCAATGCGAATGCGACCACAGCCGCATCCCTTCATGGCCAATTCCGTGAGCGCGATCCAGCAAGAGATGCTGGACGCGATCGGCGCCGCCAGCGTCGCGGAATTGTTCGAACAGATTCCCGCCGATCACCTGACTCAAAGAGCCATCGCGCTGCCGCCAGCGTTGAGTTCGGAAGCTGCGCTGCGCCGCCATCTGATCGATACGCTGAGCCAGAACGATCACTGCGAAAGCCATTTGAGCTTCCTGGGCGGCGGCTGCTGGCGTCATCACGTTCCCGCCATCTGCGATGAAATCGCGCGCCGCAGCGAATTCCTGACATCGGTCTGG
>NZ_CAXTGZ010000761.1:0-2606 GCF_964243625.1 uncultured Caballeronia sp. | reverse complement strand
CTGCCGGCTAGCACTAATCCCATTCGGCACATCAACCCACCCAGACGCACCCCCCACTTCCGGCCCCGGCTTGATCACCCCAACTTCACGCCCCGTATCCTTCTCATACACATGAACCATCCCGACCGGCTCTATCGAAAAGAGATACTTGCCCTCCACCGTCAGCCCGATCGTGGTCGCAAGCGGCTTGCTCTTCGTATCCCACGGCAACGCAATCGAATAACGCTGCTTTGGCGTGTCCGAAGACCAACGGTCATAGCGCACCAGGCGTCGACCCACTTCCTTCCAGTACCCACGATCAAACGGCTCGTCGGCGGTGTATCCCGTCAGGTACATCGTGTCGGTATCGGCCTCGTATAGGGCGCGCTTCACCACGTTGAACGGCGCAGGCATCGGATAGTTTTGCGCGTTGTTGTACGTGTAAAGCGGATTGCCTACCTTGTCCACACCGCCATACCTGAAGCGATTGATGCCGCTCGAATCGCTCGTGTGCCAGATGTCACCCTTGGTGTCGACCCACCATCCCCATCCGCCCGGATTGGGCAGCATCGCGCTGTTCGACTCGAACTCGTTCGGCTCGAAGCGGCCGTTGCCGTTGTCATCGCGCCAGATCCAATCACCGCCAGCCGGATGATTCGGGATGTTCGCGGCACCACGTTCGCGACCAGCGAAATACCCCGAAGGAATGGCCAGTTCACCATCGCGCTTTGCATCGAACCGATAAATCTTCAGGTGATCCGAATACATGTCGGTCAGATACAGGAGCGTCCGGCCGTCGAGCTTGCGGGCGATCGGCTGGCCCGGCCAGTCATCCACGCTGAAACTCGGGTCCTCGGGATACTTGAAACGCCCCGATAGAAACCCCGCGTACTTCCATTCCTGTCCCACCGGTTTCGATAAATCCAGTTCAAAACGCTTGTTGCCGGTGTACACGCTGTTCGGCCGCGACGGATCCATCCACGCGCCGTCCACGAACAACAAGCCCTGCACTTCCCACAACTGCTTGCCATCTGGCGCGTAGCTTTCGAGCGTGGCGCCAAGCCCCGCGCCCGTCGACCCTTGGCGCACGCCAATGCCGTTCGTCGATACATAGATGTTGCCCGCCGCGTCGGCGCCGACGCCCGTCAGTCCATTGAAACGCTGCGGGCCAGGCTTGCCCGCGACGCCAGAGAAAATTCCGCCTCGCTCACCCAGCGCGCCCGTCTCGCGATACTTGTTCGCCCCGCCATCGCGCGTAAAAATCAACACCTGTTGACGTGGGCCGTTGTCTGCGACCAGCAAACGCCCTTGCGGATCGACAGCGACATCTACTGCATCCGTGCCGGTCGCGAACGCCGGCGCATCGTCGATCACCGCACCCGCCGGCGTGTAATGCGCGAGCCGCGCCTTTGCGCCTTGCGTGTTGGTCAGCGCCCAAAGCGTGCCGTCCTTCGCGAGCGCGAGACGCCCCGGTTGCGGCGCGCTCCAGTTGCTCTTTTGCTGCATCGTTTCGGCGTCGTACACTTCGATGCGATTCGCCGATGTGTTCGCGACATACAACAACGCATCGGTCGCCGCCAACCCGCCCACGTCCTGCCTGAACTCGGCCTTCGGTGCGCCCCGCTTCTCATCCGGCGCCTCGTTGACCATCAGGAACGCGGCCGCAAGCTGGGCGTGCCCGTCGGCTTTATCGGCGGCGAGGCTCACCTGGAATGTGGCGGGCCGCTTCATATCGGCAAGTTCACGGCGCGACACGCCGAACCACTGCTTGCCCTTCGGCGGCCATACACCCGGCTTCGACAGACCGCCGCGTTCATTGCCTACGGCGACCGCCACAAACACATAGCGCTTGTTGATCGCTATTGCGTTGCCGCCGTAATGACCCCAGCCGTGTGTGCCATCGGCTCTGCCGAGCACCTTGCCGTTCTTGTAGACACTGACCTCGGCGCCGCTCTCGTCCCACGGCGAGTTGGTGAACACGCGGCCGTCCGGGGCCACGGCGATCGCGGTGATGTTGATCTGCGTCCATGCGCCATCGCCGAAACCGAACGTGTTGCCAATCCAGGATGTGCGCGCCTGCAGCACCGTCGCCGGCGCCACGTACGCCGGATATGCCGGAGCCGCTGCCGCCACGCCAAGCGCACCCACCACTACGAACCGCGAAACCACAACTGAAAAACGATGCAAAGTGCGAAGCAAGAGGTTTTCTCCATCTGAGAGCGGCCGGCTCTGCTCGATCGGCCAATGGAGCAGTAGAGGCGTCACGGCCGTTACTCGGGTTAATCAAGCCTACCGTTCAAATATTGCAAAAAAATCTGAAATAAATGGAAGGTGAAATGAGCACGGGTGGATCGGAATTCCGGTCCGACTTATTTTGTTCAAAAAAATTGTTTCGAAAAGTAATAGCGCGCTTGACTCAGGGCGCTTACAAAACGCCGTTGGATGCCATGACAAGCAAGGGGCCACTAAATATTTCCATAATTGTTTCGCCATAGAATTAATGACGATTTTGGGCGATTTATCTGTGCGGCCCGCATCGGAACGGTGGAGATCACGCGCGGGATCGTTACATTCCAAAACCGCCTAACCTAATTTCGACGAAGTTTCCCAGCCAATTTCCGGCGCGA
>NZ_CAXTGZ010000760.1:0-2610 GCF_964243625.1 uncultured Caballeronia sp. | reverse complement strand
GAAACTCACCCGCCTTCATTCGCTCGCTCAACGCGCGATGCGTCGCCGCGACGATCCGCACATCGACCTGCAGTGGTTCAGTGGAGCCCAGCCGCACGACTTCGCGCTCCTGCAGCACGCGCAGCAACCGGCTTTGCAGCGGCAATGGCATCTCGCCGATTTCATCGAGGAAAAGCGTGCCGCGATGCGCCGACTCGATCAGTCCAGCCTTGCCGCCGCGACGCGCGCCCGTGAACGCCCCCTCCTCGTAGCCGAAGAGTTCGCTTTCCAGCAGCGTTTCCGGAAACGCGCCGCAATTCAACGCGACGAACGCGAAGTCGCGCCGCGCGCTTTCGCCATGGATGCCTTGCGCAACCAGTTCCTTGCCCGTGCCGCTCTCGCCGCGAATCAGCACGGTCGCGTCGGAGCCCGCATATCGGCGAGCGCGCTGGCGAACCTGCTCGATAGCCGGACTGCTGCCGCTGAGGTCATCGATCTTGTATCGCGCGACGAGCGACGGCGAGCGTTGCCGCGCACGCACCGACCTGTCCATGCGCTGCAATGCCACTGACTCCTGAAACGTGACGATGGACCCCGAAGCCGCCGATGCATCGCCCCACGCGCTTCGATGCACCACATAACTCGCCCCGCGCACCGTCTCCAGCGACTCGCCGGGTTCGTCCGGCACGGCGCTCGCCACCTCGGGCGCCAGGTCGCGCAGGCGCTTGCCGACGACCTGCGATGGCGCGAGGCGCAGCATCTCGGCCATCTTGCCGCTGAGCGCTTCAATGCGGCCATCGGCGGCAAGCGCGATCACGCCGTCCCGCAGATGTTGCAGGACCTGATCGAGCCGGCGACGACGCTGCGTCTCGCCGAGTGTCGCGCGCGCCACTTCCAGCGCTGTTTCGAACGCGCCCTGAACGGACGCTCGCGAGTAGAGAAACACCGACTTCATGCCGGCCTTTTCCGCGAGTTCCGTGACGAGACCCGGCCCGACAATCGCCTGCACGCCACGGTCACGCAGATCCAGCACGCAGGATTCCGCGTCCTCCGCCGACACGTAGGACGCGCATTCGATCGCCGCGCCGAACGCGCGAAAAAAGCGTGCGACTTCAGCGGGTGTCTCCCCGTGCATCACGAGACCGACCGGTTCGCCCTCGCGGCGCGCACGCGCGAGCGCATGCATGACATCGAACCCGGTCGGGTTCACCAGTACGACCGGAACGCCGATTCGCGCCTTCAGGTACGCCCCGTTCGATCCGGCAGCAACGACCACATCTGGGCGGGCATCGCCGGCGTTCTCGATCTCGTGCACCGCGTCCTCGTAACCGAGCGGCACAATACGCAGGTCGGCAATGCCGTCGTATTCGGCCGCCATGTCGCGATACAGATCGCGGAGCTTGCTTATACCTACGGCCCAGATGCGTGGAGGAGGATTCATGGGGTGGAGGGTCGGGCTCGAATGCTCCAGTCTAATTCACTTCTGCAAACAATGATTTCATTTGTGAAATTTTCAGGCATCGATAAAAAAGATTAATCTGTTCCCAATCAAGAACTTGGGCACTGGCAAACAACTTGCGCTTCCAGACGCATAAACCGGAGACCTCCATGAGCTCAACTGCAGCACTCAGCGCCGGCGCGAAGTTCCGCGCAGCGGTCGCGGCCGAACGGCCCTTGCAACTCGTCGGCGCGATCAACGCGAATCACGCGCTGCTCGCCCAGCACGCCGGGTTCAAGGCAATCTATTTGTCGGGCGGCGGGGTCGCGGCGGGATCGCTGGGCCTGCCGGACCTCGGCATCTCCACGCTTGACGACGTGCTCACCGATGTCCGCCGCATCACCGATGTCTGCGACCTGCCGCTGATGGTCGATGTCGATACCGGCTTCGGCCCGAGCGCATTCAACATTGCCCGCACGGTCAAGTCGCTGATCAAGGCGGGTGCAGGCGCGATGCACATTGAAGACCAGGTGGGCGCGAAACGCTGCGGTCATCGGCCGGGAAAGGCAATCGTCTCGCAGCAGGAAATGGCCGATCGCGTGCGGGCCGCGGTGGACGCCCGCACCGACGCGAACTTCGTCATCATGGCGCGCACGGATGCTTTGGCGGTCGAGGGACTGGACGCGGCGATCGACCGGGCGCGGGCGTGTGTGGAGGCGGGCGCGGACATGATCTTTCCGGAAGCAATGACGGACCTGAAGATGTACAAACAATTCGTCGATGCCGTGAAGGTCCCGGTTCTCGCCAACATCACCGAGTTCGGATCGACGCCGCTCTTCACGGTCGAGGAACTGCGCAGCGTGGATGTGTCCATCGTGCTGTATCCGCTCTCCGCTTTCCGCGCGATGAACAAGGCCGCTGAGAATGTGTATCGCGCGATTCGCACCGATGGCACGCAAGCCAACGTGCTCGACACCATGCAGACGCGCGAGGAATTGTACAAGAGCATTGGCTATCACGACTTCGAGCAGAAGCTCGACGCGCTGTTCAATCAGACCAAATAAAGCGTTATTCCTGCGTTGATCCGATAAGGAGACTGGAACAAATGAGCGATACCCCGACGAAAGAAGCACCCGCTGCCAGCGGGTTCAAGCCCAAGAAATCTGTCGCGCTTTCGGGCGTGACGGCAGGCA
>NZ_CAXTGZ010000759.1:0-2614 GCF_964243625.1 uncultured Caballeronia sp. | reverse complement strand
GAACGCGCGCAGGCCAAATAGCAGCAACCCAGCATCAACCCCGACAACAAAAACCGGCCCCCCAACCTCACCCAAACCTCCGCGCCAGCAAACAAAGAATCTCATACATGAGCGTAGCGGCAACAAGTGCCGTGTTACCGCTCGGGTCGTAGGGTGGCGAAACCTCTACCACATCCCCGCCGATCCAGTTAAGCCCGTCCAGCCCGCGCAGCAGCCCCAACGTTTCCCGCGTCGTCAGACCGCCAATCTCCGGTGTACCCGTCCCTGGCGTATAGACCGGATCAAGACCATCGACATCGAGTGAAAGATACGCCGGACCATCGCCTATCACCTTGCGCGCTTCCCCGATGATCGCATTCACCCCACGTTCGTCGAACTCTTCAATAAACACCACCCGCATCCCGCTTTCCAGCGAATACCGCCAGCCTTCATCGGAATTCTGCGCGCCGCGAATGCCGATCTGGATCGTACGTTTCGGATCCAGCAGGCCCGCTTCGACCGCGCGGCGAAACGGCGCACCGTGCGTGAATTTCGATCCCTTGAAGCTGTCCCACGTGTCGGTATGGGCATCGATATGCACCATGCCGATAGGCGCCTTCGGCGCCATGGCCTGGAAGATCGGATACGTGATCGAGTGATCGCCGCCTGCGCTCAGAGCAATCTTGCCAGCGGCGAACACAGGCTCGAAAAAGCGCCGGATGTCTTCATGCGAGCGTTCAAGATGAAACAGATCGGTGAACGGCACATCGCCGATATCGCCAACGCGGCAAACATCGAAGGGATTGAAACGCGATACATGATGGATCGCACGCGTCATGCTCGACATGTTGCGGATCTCGCGCGGACCGAAACGCGCGCCCGGACGGGCTGTGACGCCACCGTCGAACGGAATGCCGGCGAGCACGATATCGAGTTCATCGATATTCGTGCAATACGGCACCCGCATGAACGTTGGAATGCCGCTGAAACGCGGAAGCGCCATCTGGCTTCTATCAGTGCCGGGCATGAATGTCTCGTCAGAAAGTAGGCGGTGTATTGGTCCACAGCACGCGGGTCACCGTCTTGCCCGGATTGCGGTAGCTATGCGGCACGGTGCTGGGAAAGTAGAAGGTGTCGCCTGCGTGCAGCACATGACATTCGTCGCCAAGCGTCAGTTCGAACTCGCCCTCGATCACATAACCGAGCTCTTCGCCCGCGTGGCTGATCTGTTCGTCGCTGCTTGCAAGCGGTTCGATCACGTGTATATCGCTTTGCAACAACTGTCCGGCAGCGGGCACGATCACGCGTTCAAGCATGATCGAAAGCCGCTTGCCCGCTGACGGAAACTCGGTCGTCGGCCGCTCGTTCGCGCGCTGTACGGGCGACGTGTTGATGTCGGGCCCCGATACAAGCGCGCCCACATTGGTCGACAAGGCCAGCGCAATCTTGTGCAGCGTCGCGAGCGATGGCTGCGCGTGGCCGCCTTCCAGTTTGGACAACATGCTTTCCGAGCAGCCGGCCTGCTCCGCGAGCGCTTTCAGGGTCAGTTGCTTGACCATCCGTGCGTGTTTGAGACGCACGCCGAGTGCCGCCGCCGGATCGGGCTGAACCTCGACAGGCTTGCTTGCGCGCGGGTGTGCGCTGGCCGATTTTCGTGCTGCGGGGATTTTTGTGGCCACCGGGAAGGCTCTTCTAAAAGTTTGAGGGTCTACGTCAGCACCGTGAATTCGACTTCCAGCGGATTGAGCGCGTTGATGGGAATAATATCCTGCGGACACGCCGACATCACCACGACGCAATCCATCACTGCCTTGATGTCCACATGGTCGCCTGCCTTCGATACCGGCGCCAGCCACTCAATGGAATAGTCCGGCTTGATCGGAATGTTCATCCACAGGTTGAACGGTTGCGGTACTTCTCGCGCGCGCAGTCCGATGGCTTTCAACGCCATGCGCATGTTGTCGGCGCAATTGTCGTGATAGCCATGCACGCCGAGATTCTTGTATCGATACAAATCGCAGGCCGCCATCAGCGTGTCGTGAACACCGGGCGATGTGTCGGCGACGAGCTCTGCAATCGGCCGGCGATGGTTGGTCATCAGCGGATCGCCGGCTTGCGGAATGACTTTATCAAGCGATGCGCGCGCGTGTTCGAACGAAAGGAATTCGTCGAGGTGATTCGCGTTGAAGATCCACGTATCGCAGACCTGCGTGCCGTGCGTGTTGGTGATGCGAATCGTCTGACCCGCCTTCACGCGAACCGCGCGGCCATTGCGCGCCGGCACGGTATAGGTCTTGCCGATCTCCGGCGTGCCATCGGCGGAAATGGGTTCGCGCAGCGTGGCGTTCTCGCCGAGTTCGTGGCTGTTGTCGTGATGATGTTCAACGTGCGGCGTGCTCATGGTGACTCCTTAAGTCGTATCAGTTTCAGGGTGCTTCGTTGCAGAGCTGGACCAGGCAGTGCGCGAGCGCGCGCGTGCCCAGAACGAGGTGATCGTCGTCGGTGGCTTCGAGCGGGTTATGGCTGATGCCGCCGCGACTTGGGACGAAGAGCATCGCGGTCGGGCAATGCTTCGCCAGATACATGGCGTCGTGAAACGCGCCGGATGTGATGTTCATCGGCGGTGATGAGAGCG
>NZ_CAXTGZ010000758.1:0-2622 GCF_964243625.1 uncultured Caballeronia sp. | reverse complement strand
CGTGGTGACCTATATCGGCGACGATGCGTTCGTGCCGCTCGCTGGTCACGCACTCGAGCAGGCCATGCCAGACGAGTATCTTCCCGAAGACCTACCACGCAGCAAGAGCGGTTCAAAGATCTGGCGTTATCAAGATCTTCCGATCGTACCAACTGACTGGCTGATGGTTCCCCGTGGTGATTTGGAGCGCAACGTCCGCGCGGTAGAGAAACTTTTGTCCGAGGTCGATCAAGTCGTGCATTTGGGTGACCCGGATGAGGAAGGTCAACTTCTTGTGGATGAAGTTCTGATCTATCTCGGTAACACCAAGCCCGTCCTACGGCTGCTCGTCAATGACTACAACGCGGCCAAGGTCCGTCAGGCACTTGACTCGATGCGCAGCAACGAGGAGCAGCAGTTTCGCGCATGGTTCGTGTGGGCACTCGCGCGTTCGCGTTACGACTGGCTCTTCGGTCTGAACTTAACGCGTGCCGCCACATTACGCGCTCGTGAGCTCGGATTCGACGGCGTATTGACCGTCGGGAGCGTCCAAACCCCGACGCTCATGATCGTATATGGACGCGATCGTGCTATCGAGTCATTCAAGCCGGCCGGCTATTTCACTATCGCGGCGAAGATGCAGCATGAGAACGGCCTGTTTGTCGCCAACTGGAAGGCGCGCGAAGACCAAGCCGGTCTCGACGATGCGGGCCGTTTGATCGACGAATCCGTCGCGCGTGCGCTTGTTGTCCGTATGCAAAACCAGCCGGCAGAGATATCGGCGTATGACAAGTCGCCCAAGCGAGAGGCGCCGCCGCTGCCTTTGTCCCTGAACGAATTGACGGTGGCCGCATGCGGCAAGTTTGGCTACACGGGTGACGAAGTGTTGGCCGCGGCGCAAGTGCTGTACGAACGTTACAAAGTCACAAGCTACCCGCGCACGGAGAACCGTTATCTGTCGGAGGCGCAGCACGATGAAGCGCCGACCATTCTGGCGTCGGTTAGCCGAAACCTGCCCGGGCTCGGCTCATTGATCAGCCGCGCCGACACGAAACGCAAATCGGCTGCGTTCGACGACAAGAAGATGAATGGTGAAGCGCACCACGGCATCGTGCCGACCGTATGCGTAACGGACCTATCCGCGCTGAATGAGATTGAGCGCAACGTCTACGACCTGGTCGTGCGCAGCTACCTCGCCCAATTCTTCGAGCACACCGTTTTTATGCAAACACGCATCGAAATTTCATGTGTCGGCGAGCGCTTGACCGCGAACGGCAAGACGCCCGTGTCCCTCGGCTGGCGTGAGGTCTATGCGCCGCACGAGGAAGCGGCTGTGCAAACGCCGGTCGACGGCGAAACTGAAGATGCCAAACAGACACTCCCGGACATGGCGCAGGGCGACCCTGCAACGTGCACGGCATGTGATACCGCGAGCCGAGCAACGAAGCCCCCTTCCCGCTTTGATGAAGCATCGTTGCTGAGCGCCATGATTGACCTTCACAAATTCACGACCGATCCGGCGGCTAGAGCGCGTCTGAAAGAGGGAAAAGGCATTGGTACAAGCGCCACACGCGCCGGGATCATCAAGGACCTGCGCGAGCGTGGTTTCCTCGAGATCGCCAAGGGCACCAAAAACAAGCTGACGTGCAGCGCGAGCGGCCGGGGGTTGCTTACGGCACTGCCCGGCCCAGTCAAGGATCCAACGATGGCCGGCATGTTCAAAATCGCGCTCGACGCGGTAGCGAGCGGGCAAATCACCTACGAGCAATTCATCGAACGCAACGTTGCCTTTGTCACCAAGGTGATCGCGGGCTTGCGGACTGCGCCGATGAACTTGCCGATGTCGCCCGCGCCGGCGTGTCCGCAATGTGCATCTGGCCGCTTGCGGCGAATCCTGGGCAATGACGGCCACTTTTGGGGTTGCTCGAATTTTCAGGCGGAGCCGAAGTGCTCCGCGTCCTATCCGGACCGTGACGGAGCACCGGATTTCACGCCGAAATTGAGGCCCAGAAACAAGGGCTTTGGATTTAAGAGAGTGGGAGCGATGTAATGGCTGAGCAACCCAAACAAGACCGGGTGTGGGATTTTGCGACAGAAGCTTACCTGCCGTCAGATGATGAAAAGCCAGCAACCGGGAACACGATGATTTCGGATGCGGCCGTCGTCGGGAAACCGACGTCTTTGAACACGCTCCTGAATGCAGAACCAGACCGTCCGGACGAAGATCCGGACGTTGACAGCGAACCCGCACAATGATGCCCGCCGACTTCAATAGCCTCGCGCAGCAATGCGCGCCCGCAGTTCATCCGACGACTTTGCAGGCGATTGTTCGCGCCGAGTCGGGTTTCAACCCCTTTGCGATCGGTGTCGTAGGAGGTCGGCTCGTGCGTCAGCCACAGAACCGCGATGAAGCGATGGCCACTGTTGCGGCGCTCGACGCGGGAGGCTGGAACTACAGCATGGGCTTAAGCCAAGTGAATCGCTACAACCTCGCGAGGTATGGCATGGACGCGAATGCTGCATTCGATCCTTGCACAAATCTGCGGGCCGGCTCGGCGATCTTGTCGGACTGTTATAGCCGTGCGTCGGCCCGTATGGGTGCTGGCCAGGACGCATTGCGCGCGGCGTTCAGCTGCTATTACA
>NZ_CAXTGZ010000757.1:0-2622 GCF_964243625.1 uncultured Caballeronia sp. | reverse complement strand
AAAATCATCGAAGGCTGCAACGTGCTGCGCGAGAGCTCGCGTGGTCACATCCCAATCTAATTTGCAGAATTATTACTTGCCGAAAATGCTTGAAACCGGCGAGTGTATAGGTCAAGCCTCGGCGCGGGCGAGGCAACCGACATGAAAATTTCGGTTGCGTTTTGAATCGCAAACTCCTATACTTTTTATAGACTATGGCAACCAACCGCGATTGGGAAAAGCTCATTCATGAGATAGCGCAAAGCACCATCAACGTGATCTTTACCAGACATGCCGACGAGATGATGACAGCACGATGCATCACGAAAGCAATGGTGCTGGAAACGCTGCGTCGAGGACATATAGTGCGTCCACCCGTGCAGACGCCGGCCGGCAACATGAAGTGCCGGATGGAGTACGACTGTGGCGGGGACGAGATCAAGGTCATTGCGGCAGTAGCCGGCATGGGCGCGACGCAAACCATAGTTGTCACTGCGTTCGACAAAGATAGAGAGGAGTAGAAAAAATGTACACCTATACCGATGGCGGCTTGACCAACATTGTCGTCGCGAACGGCTACGAAGAGCACGACACCGAGTTTGGCCCGGGCGTTTCGTTTCACGACCTGGATGGCCTGATCCGGGCAATCTGCCTCGCGCTTGCAAGCAAGCGTTCACCGCTTACCGCCGAAGAGTTTCGCTATCTTCGGCAAGCGCTGTGTTTATCGCAGACGTCGGTTGGACGCTTGATGGGCGTAACCGATCAGGCCGTTGCCAAGTGGGAAAAGAAGCACGTTCCGCTGCCCAAGCTGGCCGACTTCGCCATGCGGGCCATCTACATGGAACACGTGGGTGGCAATCAGAAGGTCAAGGATCTGGTCGAAGCACTCAATGTGACAGAAAGAGTGCTGACCATCGTCATGCGTGAAACCGAGAAAGGCTGGCAGCACGAAGAGGAAGAAGCTGTTGCTTAGGAAGCGAAGTCCGCCGCAAGCCAGAAGACCTTGCGGGGCGTCTCGCAGATTCGTTGCTCAATAGAAAAAACAAAACCCCGTAGATCTGACGATCTACGGGGTTTTTGACCATCTTCTGGCGGAGACGGAGGGATTCGAACCCTCGATCCAGGTTTTAGCCCAGATGCTCCCTTAGCAGGGGAGTACCTTCAACCTCTCGGCCACGTCTCCTGCACTTTCTGCCGCGCGGGAGTCAGCGCGACGAAGCCAAGATCATAGCGGGTTAGCGGCTGCGGGTCAATTTCATGAGACAAAAATTTTCGCATCTGAGAGCGCGTTGAAGAACGATACATCAAGCCCTTAAACGGTAACAAACACCCGCCTCTGATGCGCTATCCATTCACGCTTTTGCAATTCAAGCGCGATCGAGTTCGAACACCTTGTGCAACGCCCGCACGGCGAGCTCGGTGTACTTCTCGTCGATGAGCACCGAAATCTTGATCTCGGACGTCGAGATCATCTGGATGTTGATGCCCTCTTCCGCCAGCGTCCGGAACATCGTGCTGGCAATGCCCACGTGCGAACGCATGCCCACGCCCACGACCGACACCTTCGACACCTTGGGGTCGCCGCGTACCTGCTCGGCCTTCACATGTTCCTTCACCTGGTTTGTCAGGATATCCATGGCGCGCGCGTAATCGCCGCGGCCCACCGTGAACGTGAAGTCGGTCTTGCCGTCCACGCTCGTGTTCTGGATGATCATGTCGATGTCGATGTTCGCATCCGCCACCGGGCCCAGGATCTGGTACGCAATACCTGGCTTATCAGGCACGCCCATCACGGCAATACGCGCTTCGTCGCGCTGGAATGCAATGCCCGAGATAACAGCTTTTTCCATGGTCTCGTCTTCTTCAAAAGTAATCAGGGTGCCCGAGCACATTTCGGTTTCGAGCGGAATCAAGGGGTCCGTCAGGCTCGACAACACGCGTGTCTTCACCTGATATTTACCCGCGAATTCCACCGAACGGATCTGCAGCACCTTCGATCCGAGGCTCGCCATTTCCAGCATTTCTTCAAACGTCACACGATCCAGCCGGCGCGCCTCTTCCACCACGCGCGGGTCTGTGGTGTAGACGCCGTCGACGTCCGTGTAAATCAGGCATTCATCGGCTTTCAATGCCGCCGCAATGGCCACCGCCGACGTATCCGAACCGCCGCGTCCGAGCGTTGCAATATGGCCTTCCGGATCGACGCCCTGGAAGCCCGTGATCACGACGACCTTGCCTGCATCGAGATCGGCGAGCACGCGCGTGCCGTCGATCTCGCTGATCCGTGCCTTCGTGAATGCGCTGTCGGTCTTGATGGGAACTTGCCAGCCGGCGTAGCTGACCGCTTCGAGGCCTTCGGCCTGCAATGCGATAGCCAAGAGGCCGACGCTGACCTGTTCACCCGTGGAGGCGATCATGTCGAGCTCGCGCGGGTCGGGGTTCGCGGTGATTTCGCGCGCGAGGCCGAGCAGGCGGTTCGTTTCGCCGGACATGGCCGACGGGACGACGACCAGCTTGTGGCCTGCCTTGTGCCATTTGGCGACGCGCCTGGCGACGTTCTTGATGCGCTCGACCGAGCCCATCGAAGTGCCGCCGTATTTATGTACGATGAGTGCCATTGTCGTTCTGAACTGAAGGAGAAAC
>NZ_CAXTGZ010000756.1:0-2624 GCF_964243625.1 uncultured Caballeronia sp. | reverse complement strand
GCGCAACCGAGAAATAGATCTGCAGCAACTGGCCGTATGTGACTTTGGTTGGATCGTAAGTGATCTGCACCGACTCAGCATGACCGGTCTGGCCGCCGCTTACGGTCTCATACTGCGCAGTACTTGCCTGACCGCCCGCGTACCCGGAAACTACTTTCGTCACACCATTGACGTGCTGGAACACGCCCTGCACGCCCCAAAAGCAGCCGCCAGCCAGGACAGCGGTTTCCTGATGCGTGGCGCCCACGGGTTCATCGACTGCGGGAGGCGCCAGCACGACCGCTGCTTCAGAAGAATGTGCAACGTGCATCGAAAGGAACAGGACGGTCGCGCCCAGGCTGATTGCGCTTAGTAAGCCAGCACCGCGCGAGCGCAGGGTGGCCAAGGTTTTTTGCTTCGGGACATTCATGGTGAGCCTCCGGGTTCGGGGCGCTTTGCGAACGGCGCAAGCCGCGCGCAAAGCGCCTTTCGCATCATGTTAGCGCGACCGGCAGACGATAAATGCTTGATGACAAAGATGTAATCAAGAGGTCAGAGAAGGGTCAATTGGATGAAAGCGACTCTTGGCCCGGGTAGAGCAGGTCGCCGAGCGCGATCGCAATGGTTTTGGTCGCAATCTTCAAGTCGTCGAGCGCCACCCGTTCATCCGCGCGATGTCCATTCGCCTCGAGCAGCGTGCGCGGCCCCGCGCCGAAGATAACGGTCGGCACGCCTGCCTCGCAATACAGGCGGGCATCGGTGTAAAGGGGAACGCCTTCGGTTGGAATGTCGCGCTGCAATGTAACGCGGGCCGCGCGTTGCAGAGCTTGCGACAGGCGTTCGGCGCCATCGAGTGAACGCAGCGGATAAGTGACGAGCACTTCCTCGATATCCACGTCGATCCCCGGCAAATCTTTCGCCGAGGCCAGGATCACCGACTTGAGCTCGCGCAGCACGTCTTGCGTGTTTTCTTCGGGAACTACGCGGCGATCAAGCCGAAGTGTGACTTTGTCGGGCACTACGTTCGTATTGATCCCGCCCTTGATCAGGCCGACCACCAGCGTCGGATGTTCGATGCCCGGCGTATTCGAGCGGATATCACGCAATTGCGCGCGATGTGCATAGAGCGCATTGAGCACCGCCGTCGCGGCTTCCAGCGCGTCATGCCCCGTATCAGGACGTGCGGCGTGCGCCGACTTGCCGCGCACGGTGACTTCGAGGTGGATTGCCCCATTGTGCGCGGTCGTGATCGCGTATGAAAAGCCGGCGCAAATCGCGTAATCCGGCTTGACTATGCCCTGCTTCAGAAGCCATCCGGGTCCTATCAGGCCGCCGGTTTCCTCGTCGTAAGTCAGATGCAGCTCTATGGTGCCTGCCAGCGCCGCGCCGCTGTCGATCAACGCTTTCAGCGCGAACGCATAAGTCGCAAAATCCGACTTCGATACCGCCGCACCACGCCCGTACATGAAGCCATCGCGGATCTCGGCTCCATAAGGCTCGGCGGTCCAGCCATCGCCCGGCGGGACGACATCACCATGCGCGTTCAGCGCAATCACAGGTCCCGCGCCGAAGCGATGACGAATCACGAGGTTCGTTGCGCTGATCATGCCGGTGCGGTGGACGTCGTTTGCGGGAACTGCGTGGCGCTCGACCTTGAAGCCCATCTGCTCGAGCCATTTCGCGGCCATCTCGGCGTGGTCCGCGCAGTCGCCCGGCGGATTGTCCGATGGTTTTTGCACGAGCGCGGAAAGGAACGCGACTTCCAGGTCGAACTGGCTGTCGACGCGGGCCATCAAGGTTGCGGCAAGGGCGGAATGGGTCATATGTGCGAATGAGTGTCGGGTAAGGGCTGCAAGCCCAAAGCGATCTGGAGCTATAACCACCAGCTTAGCGGACTCGAAGCGCGACTTGCTAGCCACAGGCAAATTCCGCACATAACGGACCGCGTTGAATAACTCTCCTTTAGCAACCAATTAAATCGAACATTGTTGCGGGGCCACGCTAAGGCCGCGCTCCTTTTGCAATCATTCAAAGGCGTTTCTCGGCTAAGCTTGACCCCACTTTCAACAGATTCAATGAGCACTTCAATGAACCACCGAGACGACGCCGCAGCACTGGACCATAACGACCCGCTAGCCGCCTTGCGCGAACAATTCGCGCTGCATGACGGCGTGATCTACCTGGACGGCAATTCGCTCGGCGTGCCGCCTAAGGCCGCCGCTTCACGCGCAGCGGAAATCATCGCGAATGAATGGGGTAACGGCCTGATCCGCTCGTGGAATACGGCAGGATGGTTCGCTTTACCCAAGCGACTTGGCAACCAACTTGCGCCGCTGATCGGCGCTGCGCAAGACGAAGTGGTCGTGACCGACACCATTTCCAGCAATCTCTTCAAGGTGCTCTCGGCTGCTTTGCGCGTGGCAAACGAGCGCGATCCCATGCGTCGCGTGATCGTTTCGGAACGCTCGAATTTCCCTACGGATCTCTACATTGCGCAGGGTTTGATCGAACAGCTGGATCGCGGTTACGAATTGCGACTGGTCGATCATGCGTCGGAAATACCCGGCGCCATCGATGAAAACACTGCCCTAGCAATGATCACGCACGTGAACTATCGCACCGGCGCCATGCACGACATGGCCGCG
>NZ_CAXTGZ010000755.1:0-2639 GCF_964243625.1 uncultured Caballeronia sp. | reverse complement strand
TCGTTGCTGCACCTGACCGGCTACGACCTGCCGATCAACGAACTCAAGAACTTCCGCCAACTGCATTCGAAGACGCCGGGACACCCGGAATACGGCATCACGCCGGGCGTTGAAACGACCACCGGCCCGCTTGGCCAGGGCTTGGCGAATGCGGTCGGCATGGCGCTCGCTGAAGCGCTGCTCGCCGCCGAGTTCAACAAGGACGGCGCGAAGATCGTCGATCACCACACGTACGTGTTCCTTGGCGACGGCTGCATGATGGAAGGCATCTCGCACGAAGCGTGTTCTTTCGCCGGGACGCTCAAGCTGAACAAGCTGATCGCGCTCTACGACGACAACGGCATTTCAATCGATGGCCACGTCGAACACTGGTTCCACGACGACACCCCGAAGCGCTTCGAAGCGTACGGCTGGAACGTGATCCGCGCGGTCGACGGCCATAACGTCGACGCGGTGGACGCTGCTATTGCGCAGGCCAAGAACTCGGACAAGCCGACGCTGATCTGCTGCCGCACGACCATCGGCAAGGGTGCGCCGACCAAGCAAGGCAGTCACGATTCGCACGGCGCGCCGCTGGGTCCGAAGGAAATCGCAGACGCCCGCGCAGGAATGGGCTGGACGTGGGAGCCGTTCGTGATCCCGCAGGAAGTCTATGCAGCGTGGGACGCGAAGGAATCGGGCGCGCGTGCTGAAGCCGAGTGGAACAAGCAATTCGATGCCTACCGCGCGAAACATTCGGCCGAAGCCGCCGAGTTCGTGCGCCGCATGAAAGGCGAATTGCCGGCGACGTGGGCACAGGACGCGAAGAACATCATCGAAGCGGCAAATCAAAAGGGCGAAACCATTGCCACGCGCAAGGCTTCGCAGCAGACGCTGGACGGCCTTGCCGCCGCGTTGCCGGAATTGCTGGGCGGCTCCGCCGACCTGACGGGTTCCAACCTGACGAACTGGAAGGCGTCGAAGGCGGTGCGCGCCGGCGAGACCTCGAACCAGATCCAGTGGGGCAACCACATCAACTACGGCGTGCGCGAATTCGGCATGAGCGCGGCGATCAACGGCATGGTGGTGCATGGCGGGTATCGTCCGTTCGGCGGCACGTTCCTGACGTTCTCGGACTATAGCCGCAACGCGCTGCGAGTCGCCGCGCTGATGAAAGCGCCGTCCATCTTCGTGTTCACGCACGATTCCATCGGTCTGGGCGAAGATGGTCCGACGCACCAGTCAGTCGAACAAACTTCGAGCCTGCGGCTGATTCCGCACTTACACGTATGGCGTCCGGCGGATACCGTCGAGACCGCTGTGGCGTGGACGTCGGCGATCGACTACAAGGGACCGTCGGCCCTGATCTTCACGCGTCAGAACCTGCTGTTCTCGGCACGCAATGACGTGCAGATCGCGAATATTGCAAAGGGTGGCTACGTGCTGCGTGACTGGAACGACGACATTCCCGCGCGCAAGATCATCCTGATCGCCACGGGTTCGGAAGTCGAACTGGCGCTGAAGGCGGCTGAGAAGCTGGCGCAGGAAGGCATCGGCGCGCGGATCGTGTCCATGCCGTGTACCAACGTGTTCGATCAGCAGGACGCCGAGTATCGTGAGCGCGTGTTGCCGAAGGGCGTCGTGCGCGTGGCAATCGAAGCCGGCGTGACGGATTTCTGGCGTAAATATGTGGGTCTCGAAGGCGGCGTGGTGGGCATCGATTCGTTTGGCGAATCCGCGCCTGCCGGCGAGCTTTTCAAGTATTTCGGCTTTACCGTCGAGCATGTCGTGGAGACGGCGAAAGCCGCGCTCGCGGGCTGAACGGACGCTTTGACGAGCGGACCGGCAGCAGCGAACTGAACTTTTTTTCAGCCATCAGGAGATAGACCATGACGATTCGCGTTGCAATCAACGGCTACGGCCGGATCGGCCGCAATACGCTGCGCGCCTTGTACGAAAACGGCAAGAAGCATGACATCGAGATCGTTGCCATCAATGATCTCGGCGATGCCAAGACGAACGCGCACCTGACGCAGTACGACACGGCGCACGGCAAGTTCCCGGGCGAAGTATCGGTTGACGGCGACTACCTCGTGGTCAACGGCGACCGCATCCGCGTGCTGGCCAACCGCAATCCGGCCGAACTGCCGTGGGGCGAGCTGAACGTGGACGTGGTGCTGGAATGCACGGGCTTTTTCACGACGAAAGAGAAGGCCAGCGCCCACATCAAGGGCGGCGCGAAGAAGGTCATCATCTCGGCGCCGGGTGGCAAGGACGTCGATGCGACCATCGTTTATGGCGTGAATCATCACGTGCTGAAGGCGTCGGACACGGTGATCTCGAACGCATCGTGCACGACGAACTGTCTCGCACCGCTCGTCAAGCCGCTGAACGACAAGATCGGTCTGGTGAATGGCCTGATGACGACCATTCATGCATACACGAACGACCAGGTCCTGACGGACGTGTATCACGAAGACCTGCGCCGCGCGCGCTCGGCCACGCACAGCCAGATCCCGACGAAGACGGGCGCGGCGTCGGCGGTGAGCCTGGTGCTGCCGGAATTGGCGGGTAAGCTGGATGGTTACGCTATTCGCGTGCCGACCATCAATGTGTCAATCGTGGATCTGTCGTTTATTGCTGCACGCGACACGACGGTT
>NZ_CAXTGZ010000754.1:0-2650 GCF_964243625.1 uncultured Caballeronia sp. | reverse complement strand
TCTCAAGTACCTAAATACACTCGAGGCGGTCCTAGTTGGGTGGCATCACGGGGTAGCCCATCCTGCGATCATAGAACAAGAGTTCAAAACGATGCTTGAGGGAGGTACTATCATGGCAAATTTTCGTTACGCAAACAGCCGAGGGAAAGTTGGGAAGGTGAGCAGCTATCCGGCGATCGCCCACTTCTATGATGACGTAATTAGGCCGACGGCATCCCAAGGTGAAGCCCCAATTACTCGTGTCGGGAAGGGATTTCCCGGCGCGACTGCTAAAGCGCTGATCGCATAAAAAAACGCACTACTCGTTTGTGGAGAATTGCATCTCGGGCTTGCATGCTCGCTTTGATTGTTTCTTTCCATTGTTCGACTATCAGTCACTTGACAGACCTTCTCGCCAAATATGCTGGACCAGTTCAGCGACATCTACACGGCTACGGTGATAGCGGTGTCTTTTTTATCGAGTTTGCGGGCGACACGCCATGGATTCACCTGGATATCGCGGGCTGTGCGTGGAATGAAGAACTTAAGCCGTGGCTGCCGAAAGGTCCTACCGGGATCGCGGTGCGCTCCATTGTGGAGTGGGTCCGGAGTTACTAAGTTTCAAACGAAACGCACGTATTCCAATAGACAAAAATTTGTGTTGGCGTAATACTTGGGTGAGCGCTGGCGCGGCGCGGACGGTTTTCTGAAGGCGAGTCCTGCCAGCGCGGCGCGGCCCGGAGAACGGCAGGAGAACGGCGCGATGCGGTCGTCCAATCTGATGATTGTGCAAGGCGGCGGCCCTACCGCCGTCTTCAACACCAGCCTCGCGGAGATCGTCGCGGAGGCGCAACGACAGCCAGCTATAGGAAGGATTCTGGGATCGCGCGCCGGCATTCGCGGCCTGCTGCGCGACGATGTCGCCGACCTGACGAACCTTTCGCCGCAGGAGCTTGACCGTCTGCGCCGGACGCCGGGAGCGGCGCTCGGATCATCGCGCTACCAGCCTTCAAAAGCGGACATGGAACGGCTGATCGAGGCGATCCATCAATTCGAGATCGAATACATGATCTTTCTGGGCGGCAACGGCACCATGCGCGGCGCGGAGCTGATCAGCCAGTTTTTGCAGTCGCGCCATTTAGATACGGTCGTCGTGGGTGTGCCGAAAACCGTCGACAACGACATTATGGCGACGGACCGGTGTCCTGGATTTGGCAGCGCTGCCCGGTACATTGCGACGGCTGCGCGAGAGCTTGGCGCGGATATCCGTTCGCTCCCGCAGCCGGTGACCATCCTCGAAACCATGGGCCGGACTGTGGGCTGGCTTGCGGCCGCCACGGCGCTGGCCCAGGTGGATGGCTCGGGCGCTCCACACCTCGTGTGCGTGCCCGAGGTTCCGTTTGAGACCGAGCTCTTCATCGGCATGCTGGATGACATTGTGCGCGCCAACGGCCACGCCGTGGTGGTGGTCGCCGAGGGAATCGTCGACACCAGCGGGCAGCATCTGTATGAAAATCCAAATGTTTCGCAGGCTGACGCACTGAAGCGACCGATGATCGGAGGCGTCGGCCAACACCTGGCGAACGTGGTGAGCGATCGCCTGCACTTCCGCTGCCGCAACGAGAAGCCCGGTCTGCTGGGGCGATCGTCCATTGCGATTGCGTCGGAGCAGGATCGGATCGACGCGGCACTGGTAGGCCGCGCCGGGGTGCTGGCACTGCTGTCCGGAGACCGCGACACGATGGTGGCCCTGGAGCCGCTCGAGGCGGTGGCGTCGCCGGGCTATCGCCTGGTGCCGCTGACGCATGCCGCCGGACACGTGCGTCACCTTCCCGCGGAGTGGCTGACTTCGGGAGCTATTCCAGTGTGCGACAACTTCCTGGAATATTTGCGGCCGTTGGTGGGCGATCTTGAGGAACATCTAACGGAGTTACCTCAAGCCGCTGTAGCGGAACGAGTTACGGCGCGATAGTGGGGTAAAGGCGTTTGGCAGCAACTCCTCGATCCAGCAGAACGGCATTTCCGTGCAGCTTTCTGCATCTTCTTCGTCCTTTGCCTCGTCTCCCATGATGAAGAAAAAGTTGCGGTTGGGATGAGGCGGTGAAAGCTCTTACTTCTCCGCAACTATTTCTCTTAGAAGGGTTCTGCACTGCTAAGCGATTGTGCGCGGGTACGCCGCAAATGTTTACAGTCTGTCCTGGATGAGTTTTTAGGGAGATGCCATTCATGAAACGTGTCGTGTCCATTTCGCTTTCGGTTTTAATCTTCCTGTGCGTACTCATCGCCAGCGAACGCCAGGCGTTCGGCTATGTCGACCCCGGGCAGGGTCTGATCGCGCTGCAAAGTCTCGCTTCGGTCGCGGCGGCCTTCGGATACTTCATGCGTCGTCGCATTCGCTTGCTGTTCCGCAGCGGCGACGTGACCAAGTCTGCAGCGCCCGACGTGGCGAAAGACAATAACTCTGCCGACGTGGCCTGAGTTTGCAGCTGCCTGTTCCTACATTTCGTGATCCCGCCGGCTCACTTACGCTCAAAGACGATCGAGCTGTTCGTCGCATCCATTCCGCCGCGCGTGCCAATGCGCTCGCGTTCATCCAGTCGCCCTTCTACCAGCGTGCGCAGCAGCGCGGAGACATGGTCGCAACGACCATCGAGGACACAGACGGAGAACT
>NZ_CAXTGZ010000753.1:0-2653 GCF_964243625.1 uncultured Caballeronia sp. | reverse complement strand
GGCCAGGCCGGCGCGATCGCGCGTTCGGGCGCCGGTAACGGGATGGAGGGCTTCGGCGACGGCGCCGCGCGGCTGACGCGGCCGGTGACGCTGGGACCGATCCGCCTCGACGTAGGCGCCGGCACCTGGGGCGGCGCGCAACGCGGCGCGGCGCGGCTGGACGTAGGGCCGACCGTCGGCCTGTCGCTGCCGGTGGCGCGCCACGCGCTGCGGCTGACGGTCGACTGCGGCATTATGTAGCAAGTGCACCAACGCGGGGTCGTCCGCCATCACCCGCGATTGCGTCTGCCCGGCTACGCGATGCCCTCAGTCGAAGGGTCAATAGCGTGTCTGTTTCGATTCGACATTCCAGCGTGCATCCTGCTTCACTCGTCCTAGGATTTTTGGGACGAGTGATCGTGGAAGAGGTAGAAGGCTTAATAGGTAAAGCTGAGGAGTATTTCGGTAAGCGAGTGACGGTGATTGCACTTGCTATCATTGGCATGGGCGCACTTGCCGCCGCCATCAAATCAATATTTTCCAATGTGCTTTTGCCTATTGTCACAGCGGCGGGAGGTTTCAGGTTCTCACTTTCGCTACTTGGCAATATCGTTCTAATAGCGATGGAATTGATTTACGCCTATTTTGTTATGTCTAGTTACCGTAAAGAGAAACTAATAAAAGCCGCGTCACTGGAAGCGAGAGAAACATTAGACCAAACTAAGGTTTTACACGCCGACGCACGAAAAGAGATGGCAAACTTGATAGTTGAGTATCGTGACTTGGTGGTCAAAAGTAAATTAATAACTGACCATCTTTCATTCGCTCAACTTATAACACGTGAACTTGTTCAATTAGCCAAAGATGATAAGCCTATGCCTCTAGAACAAGTCGAGGTGATCCTATCGCTGTTAGACATTGCACTAGAAACACAGCCGTAAACTTACCACGCGCCAGCTTGTTACGGATATTCGGCTCCGCATCGATAACCCCTATGTCCGCTAGCTTACCGACCAGCCCGGCATAGGTGACGTTCCGGCGCTTCAGCTCGGCTTTGAGCATCCCCTTCACCATCTCTTCCCATTCCTTGTCGGTCCGCTTTTCCTGCATCACGCACTCCATTCGTCGCAAATAGCATCATACGCGATACGTTTAGCACTGTACAGAGTACAGCAATGCCACTATCTGCGATGCATAGGCAGCGCGGACGATGACATTGCAACACTTTCTTCTTTCAGCAGCGGCACGGACCCTCAGCCTCAAAGCCGTTTTCAAGATGGGCGAGGATGCCGCTTACGAGACTTTCCGCCAGATGCGTTGGCCCGAGACGGACGGCGAGGCCGTGTGCCCTTCGTGCGGATGCCCCGAGACGTACAACATCACGTCGCGCCGCCGCTTCAAGTGCGTCGGTTGCCATCACCAGTTCAGCGTCACCAGCGGCACGATCTTCGCCAGCCGGAAGCTGTCGTTCACGGACCTGTTGGCCGCGATCGTCATCTTCGTGAACGGGGCCAAGGGCGTGTCGGCGCTACAAGTGAGCCGCGACCTAGACGTCCAGTATAAGACGGCGTTCGTGCTGTCTCACAAGCTGCGTGAGGCCATGGTGCGCGAGACGGCGGGCGCGACGCTGGACGGCGTTGTCGAGGTCGATGGCGCCTATTTCGGCGGCTATGTGAAGCCCGCCAACCACAAGCTGAACCGGCTGGACCGCCGCCTTCGTCTGAACCAAAACGGCAAGCGCCAGTCGGTCGTCGTCGTGCGCGAGCGCAACGGCGAGACGCTAACCTTTGTCGGCAAGAGCGAAGCCGCTGGCGTGGCCGTTGTGAAAGCGAACGTCGCGCCGGGCACGATCGTTCACGCGGACGAGGCTTCGCACTGGGACGCCCTTCACGGCTCGTTTGAGACGCGCCGGATCAACCACAGCGTTTGTTATTCGGATGGCTCAGCTTGCACCAATATGGCGGAGTCGTTCTTCTCGCGCCTTCGCCGCGCTGAGGTCGGGACGCACCATCATATCGCCGGGCCGTACCTTGCGGCCTACGCTGGCGAGATGGCGTGGCGCGAGGACAACCGTCGTCAGGCGAACGGTTCGCAAGCGGCGATGGTGACGAAGGCCGCTATGGACGCGCCGGTTTCGCGGGCGTGGGCGGGATACTGGCAGCGGGCGGCTTAAGCCGCTTCAAGCCGCCCGCTCAGTCGAAAGAACTTTGCAAGCTCCCGAGCAGCATCTTCCGACACAAACTTAGCTAGAACTTCGCCAATACGTGTCGGTGATTGCATATCAACGGAAACGAGGTAGATTCCCGTTCCGTCGACCAGCGGGCTATCCGCAGCCTCCGCTTCGGCTGTGGTAATTTCCCCAATGACGAGGCTTCCACGGTTGCTGCCGTTGGCAACTGCCTGAAAAGTCACATCAATTTCCTTTTTCGGGAGCCGAATCATGACTGTGAATCAACCCGAGCTGTCTGTCAATAAATTGGCCGAGTACATCGTCAGCAAGGGCGCGCGCCAGCGCAGGCTCCTTCGTGATCGCAAGTACCCCGATCCTGACTTTCAAATGGGCATGTTTCACCGGGAAGCAAGTGATGCTGTAAAGCGATATATTGCTGACGGCTGTGTTGATTCAGTTCCGTTAGAAAATCAAGTTTCCATCCTGAAACAGCTTACTCCCGAA
>NZ_CAXTGZ010000752.1:0-2678 GCF_964243625.1 uncultured Caballeronia sp. | reverse complement strand
TGACGTTGGTTACTTCTTTCATGCAAAGCTCCTGTGCAACCAGAGAACAGTCCGGCGCAGATTGGTAATTTATTGTCGCGTCAGCAACATCGCGTCGCCGTAACTGAAAAACCGGTACCGCTGTTGGATCGCGTGCGCATATGCGGCGCGGATCGGGTCCATGCCGGCGAACGCGGAGACGAGCATCATCAGCGTCGATTTCGGCAAATGGAAGTTCGTGACGAGCCGGTCAACTACGCGAAACTGATAACCCGGCGTGATGAAAATATCGGTCTCGGCGCTGGTTTCGGCGAGCGGCCGGCCGGCCTGGTCGGCGTCGCGGGCGGCGGCTTCGAGGGCGCGCATCGACGTGGTTCCAACTGCGATCACGCTATTTCCACGCGCTTTCGTGGCCGCGATCTTGTCGGCGAGCGCCTGCGGCAGCCTGTACCACTCGCTGTGCATCTTGTGGTCCGCGAGGTTTTCCACGCGCACCGGCTGGAACGTGCCCGCGCCGACGTGCAGCGTCAACGTCGCGCGTTCCATGCCGCGGGCATCAAGGGCTTCGAGCAGGTTTGCATCGAAATGCAGGCCCGCCGTGGGCGCTGCGACCGCACCGGGATTGGCCGCATAGACCGTCTGGTAGCGGGTTTCGTCGTAGGCATCGGGATCGTGTTCGATGTACGGCGGCAACGGCAAGCGCCCATATTGCTCGATGAGCGTCAGGCAATCCGCCGGGAAATGCAGCGTGTAGAACGGTTCCACCCGCTCGCCGACGGTGACTTCGAACGCATCGGCGAGGACGATCTTCGTGCCCGGCTGCGGACTTTTGCTCGCCCGGATCTGCGCAAGCGCGGTCGTTGCCCCCGTCAGACGCTCGACGAGCACCTCGATGCGGCCGCCGCTGGCCTTCTGGCCGAGGAACCGCGCCTTCAGGACTTTGGTATCGTTGAATACCAGCAGGTCGCCGGGTTCCAGCAGACCGGGGAGTTCCGTGAACTGGCGGTCAGTGAAAGCGGGCGAAGCCGCGCTGTTGTCCACCTCGAGCAAACGGCTCGCGCTGCGCTCGGTGAGCGCCGTTTGCGCGATCAACTCGGGCGGAAGATTAAAATCGAAGTCGGAAAGCGTGAACATTGGGAAAGCGTATCTGTGCGCGATGGTCCGCGCGGTATTTTGCAAAAATGCGTGCAAGGCGGCGCGCGACGGCACTGTGGTGATGAATGCCCGGCGGCCGCGAAACGAGGCTTCGCCGTGCCGAACGAAGCCGATATTGTACTTTGAAGAGATTAGATGCCCTTGTCCGACCGCCGTTTGCTCGTCGATCCCGATGCCGAAATTGCTCCTGAAGCAGCGGGCGAACCGGACGCGCCCATACAAAAGCCCAAGCGCGCACGCGCGAGAAAACTCGCCGATCTTGAAATCGCGGACAAGGTCCAGCCGCTCAAACCCGCCGCGCCGCCGCCCAAACCCGTCGATAAACTCGCGAAGCTCGGTTTGAAATCGGATATCGATCTGGTGCTGCATCTGCCGATGCGTTATGAAGACGAAACGACCATCACGCCGATCGGCCATCTGATCCCGGGCGACAACACCCAGACCGAAGGCGTCGTATTCGACAACGAGATTGCCTACCGGCCGCGCCGCCAGTTGCTCGTGAAAATGCACGACGACGCCGGCGACGAACTCACGCTGCGCTTCCTCAATTTCTACGGCTCGCAGGTCAAGCAGATGGCGATCGGCGTGCGTTTGCGGGTTCGCGGCGATGTGCGCGGCGGCTTCTTCGGCATGGAGATGGTTCATCCGCAAGTGCGTCCCGTCGATGAAGACACGCCGCTGCCCCAGGCGCTCACGCCGGTTTATCCGAGCACGGCGGGCGTGTCGCAGGCGTATTTGCGCAAGGCCATCGACAGCGCGTTGTCGCGTGTTCATCTGCCGGAACTGCTGCCCGAGAAAATCGCCCGCGCGCATCTTCAGCCGCTGAATGTTCCCGGCCTGCTCGACGCTGTAAGAACGCTGCACCATCCCCATGCCGATTCCGATGAAAACGCGCTGATCGACGGCACGCACCCGGCGTGGACACGTATCAAGTTCGAGGAATTGCTCGCACAGCAGTTGTCGTTGAAGCGCGCGCACGAGGAGCGCCGCACGCGCGCCGCGCCTGTGATGCCGCGTTTGCATGACGCGCCTGAATCGCTCGTCGCGCGGTTTTTGAAGACGCTGCCGTTCAAGCTGACCGGCGCGCAGGAACGGGTGTGCGCGGAGATCTCGGGCGAACTGACGTTGCCGCATCCCATGCAGCGTCTGCTTCAGGGCGATGTGGGCAGCGGCAAGACCATCGTGGCCGCGCTGGCTGCGGCGCAGGCCATCGACGCCGGTTATCAGGCCGCGCTGATGGCGCCGACCGAGATCCTCGCCGAGCAGCACGCGCGCAAGCTCCGCGCGTGGCTCGAACCATTGGGCGTGACCGTCGCGTGGCTTGCCGGAAGCTTGAAAGCGAAGGAAAAGCGCGCGGCGCTCGAAGCGGCGGCGTCCGGCGCGGCGCAGCTCGTGATCGGCACGCACGCGATCATTCAGGACGCGGTGGAGTTCGCGCGCCTGGGCTTCGCGATCATCGATGAACAACATCGCTTTGGCGTGGCGCAGCGGCTTGCATTGCGCGCCAAGGCGCAAAACGCCGGCAATGGCGTGCAGAATTTCCA
>NZ_CAXTGZ010000751.1:0-2692 GCF_964243625.1 uncultured Caballeronia sp. | reverse complement strand
AAGCCGATGTCAGCCAGGTCGCCGAGGTGGCGCGGGTTTCGGCGCATTGCCTTGCAGCGGACTGCCCGAGGACGCGACCGTCATCGCGAGTTCGAACATGCCGTCCCACACATCGGGTGGCGGATCGCCGGGACCGGCCCCGCCTTGCGGACCACTTCCGCCTGACAGGCCTTTGACTTGCCGATCCAGCTTCGCCGCCAGCGATAAAGCCTTTTCCAGCGCCGCTTCGCTGACGCGCGAAAGCGCCGGCCCGATCAGCCGTTCGCGCGGTCCCCAGACGCGGTTTTCGCGCAGCAGCGTAGCGAGCGGTTTGCCCGCCGCAACGCCGCGTTTCATGCGCAGCAGCGTGCGCACTTCTTCGACCAGCGCCCAGATCACGAGCGTCCCTGCTTCGCCCTCGCCCTTCAGCCCGTCGAGCATGCGCGTCAATCGGCCGATATCGCCGGTGAGCATGGCTTCGTTCAGCTTGAACACGTCGTAGCGCGCGACGTTGAGCACGGCGTCGTGTATCTGTTCGAACGTGAGAACGCCGGTGGGATACAAAAGCCCGAGTTTCTGTATTTCCTGATGCGCGGCAAGAAGATTGCCTTCCACCCGTTCGGCGATAAAAACCAGCGCCCGCCGCCCGTCTTCGCCTGGCGCAACCCGCTGGTTCTGCGCGCTCAGCCGCTGCCCGATCCACATGGGCAACTGCGCGCGCTCGACCGGATCGATCTTCATCGCCACGCCCGGGCCGCTCAGCGCCGTGAACCACGCGGACTTCTGCGTGGCGGCGTCGAGGCGCGGCAAGGTGATGAGCGTGAGGACGTCGGGGTTGTCGGCGGCGGCCAGCGTTTTCAGCGCCTCGCCGCCTTCCTTGCCGGGCTTGCCGGTGGGAATGCGCAACTCGACGAGTTGGCGGTCGCCGAAGAGCGACATCGACTGGCTGGCGCCGAGCAGCGAACTCCAGTCGAAATACCGGTCGACCACGAACACCGAGCGGTCCGTGAATCCCTGCGCCCGAGCCGACGCGCGAATCTTGTCCGATGCTTCCTGCACGAGCAGATGCTCGTCGCCATAAACGACGTACAGGCCTTTCAGCCCTTTGGCGAGGTGCGCATCGAGCGCGTCGAGTCGAAGTTGCATAGTGTTTGCGGCGTGCGCGCTTAAAGCGGCGGCACAGGCAGCGGCGCACGCGGCGCGATGCCCGGCAACGCTTCGCTCGGCGACGGATGCAGCGACCGCACGACGGCGAGCCGGCGCGTCAGTTGATCGACGGCGTCGAACTGCATGTCGCGGAACAGCGTCTGCGCTTCCGTACCCTTCGCCAACGTGAACTGGTCGCTATATGTCAGCGCGCGGTTTAGCGCGATCGTACTTGGCGGGATGAGGATCGTGCCGTCGGCACCGACCATCGAGTAGCCGAGGTTGTAGTCGAGTTCATATTCCTGCACGACACCCTGCGCATTCAGGCTCAACGTCTTCATACCCGTGCCGCCGGTCAGCGAGAGGATAGCGTCGGGCTTCTCGGACGCCTTGACGATCACTGTGTCGCTGCCGCCTTCCACCACCCGCTGCAGCCGTCCAATCATTTCCGGCGTACCGCCCGCGATTGCCAGCCGCTTGAACGCGTAGTCCTGCTGACCGCGCAACTGAAAACCGCACGCGGACAGCAGCAACGCGCCACACGCGAGTGACAGGACCGACCGTCGGCTGATCTTTTTGTGGGTCGAACTGAAGCCTTTGCTGCTCACAACGTCCTCCAGAATTTGCGCGGCGCGCGATTTCAGGCTCATACGACCACGTTCACCAGACGGCCCGGCACGACGATAACCTTCTTCGGCGTGCGTCCCTCCGAGAATTTTTCGAACATCTCGTGCGCAACCGCAGCCTTTTCGATGTCCTCGCGCGACGCATCCTTGGCCATGATCATCGAGCCGCGCACCTTGCCATTCACCTGCAGCACGAGCTCGATTTCGGATTGCTCGAGCGCGGCTTCGTCCACTTTCGGCCAGGGTGCATCGAGCAGACTGCCATACACGTTCGCGTAACCCAGTTCCTGCCACAACTGGAACGTGAGGTGAGGCACGACGGGATACAGCACGCGCAGCAACACGCCGAAGGTCTCGTTGATCACGGCCGGCGTCGCGTCTTTCGCGCCGTCCACCGCGTTCAACATCTTCATCGCCGCCGATACAACCGTGTTGTACTGCAAACGGCCATAGTCGAAGTCGGCTTGCTTCAAGATGGTGTAGATCTCGCGGCGCAGTGTACGGTCGGAATCGTTGAGCTTGGATGTATCGAGCTTGCCGTGCGTCTTGAGCGCGTCGGCGCGGCCATGCGCCAGTTGCCAGACGCGACGCAGGAAGCGGCTTGCGCCTTCGACGCCCGTGCCCGACCATTCGAGCGATTGCTCCGGAGGGGCCGCGAACATCACGAAGAGGCGTGCCGTGTCGGCGCCGTAGGCATCGATCAGCGATTGCGGATCAACACCGTTGTTCTTCGACTTCGACATCTTCTCCACGCCGCCGATCACGACCGGCTGGCCGTCGGCGTTCAGCACGGCGCCGACGGGGCGGCCTTTGTCGTCGTGCGACACGGTCACGTCCGCCGGGTTGATCCACGTCTTCTTGCCGGCCGCGTCTTCACGATAGTACGTTTCGTTCAGCACCATGCCCTGCGTGAGCAGGTTCTTCGCGGGTTCGTCGAAGTT
>NZ_CAXTGZ010000750.1:0-2700 GCF_964243625.1 uncultured Caballeronia sp. | reverse complement strand
TATTTTGACTTGGATAGAATAACTCTCGTGGTGGGGAGAAGTTGCAGATTCGAACTTGAGGATACCTAGCGACCTAGAGTCGGAAATAATCTAACTAAATATGACGTGAACGTTTGTTTCTTAGGGAGTTGTATTCGGGCTGTCGGAACACCTATAGCTTGATCTAAACGGAAAGGCCATTCCAGGGTTCATAGGCTTTGCAAAAGTACTATCGAATACGGCGTAAAAATTAACGAATTTAATTAGTATTCCTATGATCGTAAACTGGTCGCTGAGATCAAAGTTGCGGTTCTTCGTTGTCTTTTAACAACTAATGAAGCATGTCCCGATCCTATCTTTAATTCGGGATAAGGCTTTCCAACTTATTTACTACAGGGTAAGGGAAATGAAAAAGACAGTTCCAGTCGCGGCGCTGCTCGGAATTTGCATTTCCAGCGCACACGCTCAGAGTAACGTTACCCTTTACGGAGTGGTAACGGCGGACATTACCTACGCAAACGACGTCCAGACAGCGGCTACACCTAGTCACGGGGACTCGGTTGGAGGACGTCAAGTTGCTCAACTTGACAGTGGATCGACGGGCTTGTCCTCTAGTCGATGGGGACTCCAGGGGAAGGAAGACTTAGGCGATGGCTGGAAAGCGATATTTCAATTGGAAAATGGGTTCAATGTGAACAATGGATCCTCGCTGCAGGGGGGCGCCGAGTTCGGACGCCTTGCCATAGTAGGTCTTTCCAATCCCTATGGAACGGTTACCATCGGACGACAAGGCAATTCCGCCATCGACTTTACCGCCCCATTAGCTTATGCGTGGCTTTGGGGAAACATCGCTATTCATCCTGCAGATTACGATAATCTCAACATTAGGCGAACGATCAACGCTGTCAAATATGTCTCCCCATCTTTTGCCGGCTTCAACTTCGGAGGGATGTACAGCCTAGGGGGCGTGGCCGGCAGCGTTGGCGAAAATCAGGTTTGGTCCGCCGGACTTGGTTACAGCGGTGGACCAATCACGGTTGGGGCGTCGATCCTTAATTCCCGGGACCCAAATAGCTCCCTTTACGGGACTAATGTCAACGCATTGGCCACGGCGAACAACCTAGGCTCATTCGGGTCCGCAACGTCAGCTTCATTCAATGGGGTGATTGCTGGATTCGCTTCAGCTGGAACCACCCAGATAGTGACGGCAGCGGCACTTTACGCGATCGGACCGGCAAGAGTGGGCGTCACGTACTCAAACACGCAATTCCGTAACCTCGGGGAAGAGGGGGTCCTAAATACATTGCATTACAGCGGAACGGCCACGTTTAACAACTACGAGGTTAGCTTGCGTTATCAACTCACGCCTTCCTCGCGTCTGGGTGCAGCATATGACCTTTCGAGGGGCGGTAGGGTCAACGACAACAGCGGGTCGAAATATCAGCAATTTAACCTTGGCGTCGATTACTTTTTGTCGAAAAGTACAGACGTCTACGTGTTAGGCGCCTATCAACACGCTAACGGCACGGATTCGCTCGGGCGTCCGGCCGTAGCGGAAATTGGTTACCTGTCTCCATCGCCAACTAACAAGCAGCTTGTGGTGTCCGCCGGCATTAAGCACTTGTTTTAAGCATGCGCATCGGCTGCGCAGACGCATATGCCGCAATGGCACGACGACCTCTTCAAGTCACGATTCCTGCACTTGGAGGGTACAAATTGAAAACATAAAACTAATGGGTGCGTAAGCCCATCAGTTTCGTTTTATACGTATTGAAATTAAAAATTTCCCCCATGGAGAATGCTGACATGAAACGTCTCGGAAAGGCTTGTATTGCAGTCGCGGCATCGGTGCTGATCACGGACTTACCCACTTTGAGCTTCGCGCAAATCACCCCGGGCGCCGCCGCGTCAACGCCAAAGCAGATGCAAAAGGCTCAGAGCAAAGCTGATCGCAAGGCGGCACGCGCTCGGAAGAACGCTGAGCTGAAAGCGCTTGAAAAGAACGGCTATCAGCCAGGTGCCGTTGGGAACTGAGGCAACAGCCAGGGAAAATATACGCCCGGCCGATGGCGCGATGCTCAAACTGAATACGAAACAGCAGAAAGCCACGTAGCCATGCATTTGTGCGTTCGATAACCAAACGCACCGATCCAAATCCCTACCCTAAGATTCCTTCGATGGGTAATCGATGTGAGGACGCTAGTGTCATGAGTTATCAATTCGCATAAAAAATCCACGCCCTAGTAACGATGGACACGTTGTCGCGATACCCCTTTACGGATTGCGCGAGGGGACCGCACTCCTTGGGAACTACGTTTGAAGTGGAAAACGGGAACGTCCCTCGACCATTAATCAGAGCCGAGTTTGAAGGAGAAGCAAATGGAAAAGGCTGAAAGGTCCTTCGGATTTATTGTGGAAAGATTGCTTCTGATAATTGCATCAGCGCCTGTTCGGGCGATACGAGGCAGTCGCGCGCGCTCGAATCAGAGGCGCTATGTCTGCGTCGAGGCATTGCAATTGGCAGACTTGTTTGCAATTTTTTATTCTGTCAAGGCGACGGTGCCTGTAATGTGTTCCCGCCTGATGCCAAACGCCCGCCGAAGAGTGTTTTTTTGACGTGGGCGCGATTGGGATATCTGCGCGTGTGACCGAAGCCGGTCGCGTATACAACCGAGAAGGGGTTCGCTGTGTTCAACGAATCAAACCAACTTCCGTGTGAGT
>NZ_CAXTGZ010000749.1:2186-2700 GCF_964243625.1 uncultured Caballeronia sp. | reverse complement strand
ACATTCGCTGGCCCGGTGTGCGATTGAACAATGGCCTTCATAAAATTCTCCGTGCAGTCGATTGAAAGACGTCACTTTCGCGGCGACGTCCAGCCGCACTACACCTATCGTTGGAGTAGTTGATCGTCTAAAATATGTGACGGATTCCTAACCGAGCCTGGTTCTGATTTCTTGAACTCGAATTGGCGATCGTCGTGATCGTGGCAACGGCGCCCGCTCCGGTGGCACGCTGTTCGACCGCGAGCAGGTAGACGTCGGTGCGCTTGGACAGCGCATAGTCGGCTCCTGCCGTCACCTGCCCGAGAAGCAATTCGTTGCTCAATGACGTGTACGCATAGGCCAAACCTGCCGACAAAAACGGGATGAAGTAATACTGAACGCTAGCCTCGCCGATCCTGATTGCCAACGAATCGTGCTGCGTGCCCGATCCGATTTAAGCGTCATCGAGATAAGTCGTCGTATAGATCGCTTGAGCAAGGTGGCACCGAGCTGATAGCTGACGCCCGCACCCCAC
>NZ_CAXTGZ010000749.1:0-2176 GCF_964243625.1 uncultured Caballeronia sp. | reverse complement strand
CTAGAGAGGCGTTGTCAAAAGTCGCGATGTCAAAGGTACTGTAGACGTTAACCACAGCGTTGCGAACCCGCGTGAAGGCGGCGCCCACACTGAACGGTCCCGTTGCATACCTGAGGCCCGCGCTCACCTGCTGGTTCTGGGAGACGCTGCCGGGCTGATTTCCGAAGCCGTACATCAGAACCCCGGTCAGGCCCGCCAGCGGAGTGCTGGTTAGCTTCACGGCATTGTTGTTCCGCTCACCGCCGACCCGGTCGATATCGCCCTTGTGCAAACCGGGGAAGCCACCGAGGTAGGTTCCGATGCCGTATATCGAGAGGATGTCGCAGGACGCGTCATACTGACGGCCTAAGGTGAGAAGCGTATTCTTGCTTCCAATACTCACACAGGCCTGCCGTCCAAACAGAAGGCCGCCCTGGCAGAATGCGCCATCGGAGGACGCAAAACCGTTCTCCAACGTGAAGACAGTTCTAAGGCCGCCGCCCAGGTCTTCTACGCCACGAAAGCCGAACCTTTCCCCGACAATCACGCCCGAGTCCGCCCGCGTCACCGAAGCGCCGACATTACTGACATGCGTGATACCGTGATCGAGGATACCGTACAGAGTGACTGAACTTTGTGCCTGACTGTACTGCGCGCCAAGCACAAGGACCGTACCCGCTACCCACTTAACACTCTTCAACGTCGTCTCCCCTGCACTAACCCGATATGAACGGGCGTGGAAAAAATGAGTCGCGCCATTTTCCGGAAAAAATCAATTAGTTTTACTATTCGTACAGGTGATATGACATGATTTCCTCGTTACGACATCCATGCGCTTCGATATGTGTTACTAATAGATCGGGTAATTTCTCGACCATTTTTCTGCGCTTCGGTTTGTGCTAAATCCGAAACCAGAGAACCAGCAGGTGGCCCGCGGTTCGCTCGGTAGTCCCTCAAGCCGCGACGGTTGACGTCCAGCCCAACAATTTGGACAACCGCAGCGAGGCCTCTTTCAGCGTCGCGTCGATAAAGAGCGCAGCCGATTCTTTATACTGCGACGAGGGAAGACCTACGCCGAGTGAAGCGACCGGCACGCCGGTCGCGCCGTACACCGGTGTCGCGAATCCCACCACGCCCGCCAACTGTTCTTCCCGCACGAACGCCACGCCCGCTCTACGTACATCCTCAAGCGCTGCATGGATGTCGGCGAGCGACGTTTTTGTATGCGCGGTCAGCTTCGGGCGGGTTCCATCGTTGAGTATTGCGTCTACCTGATCGGTGGGCATGAAGGCGAGCATTGCTCGGCCCATGGCCGAACAGTACATCGGCGCCCGCGAACCAAGCTGCAGCGTATGACCGAACACCGACGGCACGCTTTCTGTGCAAATCGTCACGTATTCGGACCCGTTTGGAATCGCGAGCACCGAGAACTCCTTTACTCGCGAGTAGATCTCCGCGACGATCGGCTGGCCCAATTTCACCAGATTAAGATTGCGCAGATAGGAGTTTGAGAGCCAGAGTATCTGCACGCCGATCGTGAATACGCCGCTTTCAGGTTTGCGCTGCAGATATCCTTTGGACGACAGGTCCTGAAGCAACGCGGTCAGGCTGCTCTTCGGGATGTTCAAACCTTGAGCGACTGCCGTGTGCGTGCAACCATCGCGGGTATTGGCAATGAATTCCATAATCTCAAGCACGCGCAATGCTGATTTCGACATTTTCAGTCACTCTCCACGCACGTTCAATCGAAGGCGAGTCCAATGCTGCCCTCAGGCTGAGTCGGCTAGGTCCGCTTTCACTCGACTGCCGCCGCCGTTCGCCGGACGCGGCCGCACAACCGTCGGCGCGTGACCGCGGCGGTACATCATTACGGTTCGGAGGAACTCGATCACGACCGTACCGTCCTGGGTGTACCCAAGCGTTTTGATACCCATGATGCCCACATTAGACCGCTTCGCCGAGTCACGCAGCGACTCGATGCGCGACTCGCTGTAGATCGTATCGCCCTCGTAGGCCGGCGCCGGCAGCCTTATCTCCGACCATCCAAGGTTGGTCATCACATTCGGCGTCAGGTCGGCGACCGACTGACCGGTCACCAGCGCGAGCGTCAGCGTCGAGTTCATTGCGATGCGTTCGTGACCGACCTGCTGCGCCGCTCGTTCCGGCTTCGCCGCCCGCTCCTGCTTCGCCGCCTGCT
>NZ_CAXTGZ010000748.1:0-2716 GCF_964243625.1 uncultured Caballeronia sp. | reverse complement strand
CCTGAAAGTGCGGGCGCGCTGGAAGATCGAGGACATGGCGCGTGGTCAGTGGCAACTCGTGATTACCGAGTTGCCGCCTAGCACGTCGGGCCAGAAGGTGCTCGAGGAAATCGAGGAACTGACGAACCCCAAGATCAAGCTCGGCAAGAAGGCGTTGAGCCCCGATCAGTTGCAGACGAAGCAGACCATGCTTGCGCTGCTCGATACGGTGCGCGACGAATCCGGCCGCGACGCGCCCGTGCGGCTTGTGTTCGAGCCGAAGTCGAGCCGTATCGACCAGACGGAGTTCGTGCATTCGCTGCTCGCGCATACGAGCCTGGAATCGAACTCGTCCATCAATCTGGTCATGATCAGCGCCGACGGCCGGCCGCGTCAGAAAGGTCTGCGCGAGATCCTGCACGAGTGGGTCGGGTTCCGCTTCACGACGGTCACGCGGCGCACGCAGCATCGGCTGGGCAAGGTGAACGACCGCATCCATATTCTCGAAGGGCGGATGATCGTCTTTCTGAATATCGACGAAGTGATCCGCGTCATTCGTGAAGCCGACGATCCCAAGGAAGCGCTCATGGAGCGTTTCAAGCTGAGCGAGCGCCAGGCCGACGACATTCTCGAAATTCGTTTGCGTCAGCTTGCACGCCTCGAGGCGATCAAGATCGAGCAGGAATTGAAGGATCTGCGCAGCGAAAAGGAAAAGCTCGAAGAACTGCTGAATAGCGACGCTGCCATGAAGCGCCTGCTGATCAAGGAAATCGAAGGCGATGCCAAGACGTATGGCGACGAACGCCGCACGCTGATCCAGGCCGAAAAGCGCGCCACATTCGAAGCGCGCGTGGTCGACGATCCGGTGACGGTGGTTGTATCGCAGAAGGGCTGGGTGCGTGCCTTGAAGGGGCATGGACTCGATCCCGCGACCTTCCAGTTCAAGGCGGGCGATGGCATCTACGGCACGTTCCTCGCGCGCACGCCGGATATCCTGATCGCATGGGGCAGCAACGGGCGCGTGTATTCCGTGCCGGTCGCCATGTTGCCGGGTGGGCGTGGTGATGGTGTGCCGGTGACGTCGTTGATCGAACTGGAATCGGGAACCCATCTGCTGCATTACTTTGCGGCGCCGGTAGAGCAACCGTTGTTGCTGGCATCGAGTAACGGCTTTGGCTTCATGGCCAAGCTCGGCGATATGGTCAGCCGCGTGAAGGCGGGCAAGTCGTTCATGACGATCGACGAAGGCGCGCTTCCGTTGACGCCCATGCCGGTGCTGGCCGGCGCCACGCATGTCGCGTGCTTGACGAGCAACGGGCGCCTGCTGGTGTTCGGTATGGATGAAATGAAGACGCTCTCGGGCGGCGGGCGCGGCGTGATCCTCGTCGCGCTTGAACCGAAGGAGACGTTGCGTCAGGCGTTGACCATCGACAAGCGTGGTCTCGTGCTCACCGGCGCGGGACGCGGCGGCAAGGTGCGCGACGAAAAGCTCACGTGGGCGGCGCTGGAGGCTTATGTCGGCAAGCGTGCGCGCAAGGGCCGTGCGCCGGATGTGACCATCAAGGTGACTGATTTGCGTCCGGTCCTCGAAGGCTGAGAGCCGGCGTGATTCTCAGATGCCTCGGGCCCGTCCGCCCGAGGCATTTCTTTATCTTGAAAAATACTTGAACTGGTTTCATTCAGGCGAGTCGAATGCCCGAATGTCGCATTCAGCGACGGCTTCACCTGCAATTGGGAACACAGATGAACAAGGCGATTGAAGTGGCGCTGTTCCTGCATCTATTGGGAATCGCGGTCTGGATTGGCGGAATGATTTTCGCGCATTTTTGCCTGCGGCCGGCCATCGCGGATTTATCGCCGCAATTGCGTCTGCCTTTATGGGAATCCGTGTTTGCCCGGTTTTTCAATTGGGTCGCGGCGTCGGTGCTCGTGATCTTGCTGACAGGCGGTTTCCTGTTGACCCAGTTTGGCGGTGGCCATGCGCCCTGGCCGCTGCATGCAATGGCCGGCATCGGCATTGTGATGATGCTGATTTTCGGGCATATCCGTTTCAGCGTGTTCCCGAGGATTCGGCGCGCGGTTCAATCGCAGAACTGGCCCGATGGCGCGCGTTCTGTCGGCACCATTCGCCGTCTCGTGCTGATCAATATTGTGCTGGGCGTCGTGACTGTCGGTACGGCGGTTTTATCGCGTGGGATGTAGTTCACCGACAAATCCAAAATAAAAGATCGCAGCATTTCGCTCCTTGTTTGAAGGCCCCATTGCTCATCGCCAACGCGTTCTCGACAGTCTAAAGTGCTGAGTCGATTCGATTTGGAAATGGGTGATGAGCGCTTCGAAAAGGTCAAAGAGACCGCGCGGTGATTCGGTATCCTGGGTAAAAAAAGAGCATCGCTGGATCGGTCTGCCAATAACAATACTGGCATTCGCCAATTTGACAGTCGACACCGCGAATGCCACTGATCTGGCCGGTTCAAACACCGGCTACGCGCTCAATCCCGCTGACAATCCGTTCACCGTTGTTTCGAATGCCATTATCGATACAACCGTACAAGGCGGCGTCGCCATATACGGAAAGTCGGACAGCACGATAACGTGGACACTGGCGAATAACGGGGTCGTCATTGGCAGCTATTTTGCCCTTGAATTCGACAGCTCCGCATCGATCCTGAATAACGGCTCGACGCGCAGCAACACCACCACCGCAATGGCGTTGTACAGCGGCTCGATGGCGCCG
>NZ_CAXTGZ010000747.1:0-2717 GCF_964243625.1 uncultured Caballeronia sp. | reverse complement strand
AAGCCGCCACATCGTACCGCGTGGGAGCAAAAAGTAATCACCCTCATGAAGTTCGATCCGCCCGTAGTCGCAGTAGAGGTTTCCTCCACCGGCATGCACGAAAAGGAGGTCATCTCCATCTGCGTTCCGTACAAGGTGTGACATTGGCTTGGTGGGCTTCCAAACTCGCAAGCGCAGGTGAGCGTTCGATGCGACCAGTTGCGCCTCTAGCGGACATTCGCCAGGACCAAAACGGTTCAAGTCGAAAGCGCGAGGGCGATGTTCGCCTTCCCATTTCGTCCAGGCAGTGGGCGGATGACTATGGTAGAAATGCGTTGACTGACCGCCGAAGCCTTCGCGTCCCACCTCCCGCTCATAGGTGCCGGCTGGCAAGTCCGCATGGGCCTGCCGACTGTAGGTGCCCGCGCGCAACGGAATCACAGGAGGGTGGCTCATTCACATTTCTCCAATTCGCTTTCTAAGAAATCGCGCGTGTATGGGGGCGTCATTTGTACTAACGGGTTGACGGTAATTGTTCCGAATAGACCTGCACTACAGTATGGTTCGCCGCTGATAAATCGCTGCGCATCGGCATTGGTCGAAACATTAAGAGCGACCACCATGCCGATGGGCGTGCCTCCGTTACTACTCAAAATTGCCGACCCAAATACTGTGGACGGTAGCCATTCCAGCATGTATTCGATATGCGCTCGTCGGATTGGCAAACGTTCTTGAGCGCCGCCGGGTCTATACAGGCAGTGGATCAGGTAGGTCATTTTAGATCTGGTCTCCTTCCTGCTCGCGCTTAATCGCCTCAAACAACGCCGTTGCATTACCTTCTCCAAACGACGTGTTTCCTTTTCGCTGGATGGCTTCGAAGAAAATTGGCCCGACCATCTTCCGGGTAAAAATTTGCAGGAGCAGCAGGGATTTAGCGTCGGGGTTTTCACCAGTATTTGCGCCGTCGAGCAGCATGTTCAGGCGTTTAAGTTCGCTCACATTTTCACCGTGACCTGGAAGGCGATCATCAAGCGCTGAGTAGTATGTGGCTGGCGCTGGCAGGAACTCTATGCCGTCGCTGGTTAGCCGTTCGACGGTTCCGTATAGATCACCACTGCTCATAGCAATGTGCTGAATACCCTCGCCTTGGTATTCGTCAATGAATTCCTGTATTTGAGAGGCGGCGCCCATCGGCTCGATAACCGTTACGCATGCTGCGCTGTCCGGCGCTCGTACAGCGATCGTGTCAAAGCCGTTTTGCGCATCCCCTGCGACGTACTTGAATACTTCTTCAAAGCCAAAAATGTTCTTATAAAAGCTTACCCACTCGGCCATTTGTCCCGGGAGGACACAGTGAGTCACGTGGTCGATGCGGATGAAGGGCGCTATCGGCTCGGCGATAGCTCGAAAATCAAAAACGGCTTTCAGCTCGTCATAAAATGCGGTATCGATCACATAAAGCGCGCTGTCTCCAATCCCGCGCAATGCTGCGCGAGGAATAAGCGTGTTGGCAGCGAACGTCGCAGGCTTGGCTCCGTGCGACAGTGCGATTTCCATTGCCTCCGCACTGTCCGTGACGAGAAAGGCCATCCCGGCACATGAAGGCCCGTGCAACTGCCCGAAGCGTTCTCCGTGCGATCCCGACTCGCCATTTACGATGACGTTGACGCCGCCCTGTCTCAGCCAAGTAATACGCTGACTGCGATGCGTTCCGGCAGTCTGAAAACCTAAGCGCTCAAATGTTGCGATAAGCGCATCTGGCGTTGGACTTGTAAATTCCATGAATGCCGTGTCGAGGACACGGACGCTACGATTCTCTGCCATGTTTGCTCCTGTTGTGCGTTAACTTACGCAAAGTCAACGCGGCGATCCGCGGGATCGCCATTTCCGTAATTTGTCTGTGAAGCATCCCACAGTCGCCGCCGGTACCTCCTAAACATCGAGAAGTCGCCCACAGATCAGACTCGAGGCGCTGTTGCGGCTACTGCTTGACCACGTTCCGAGTGTAGACCCTTTTAATTTCCTATGCAATTATTTCGCGCGTAAATAAATGTTATATGATTGGTCGTGGTTGCCGCGGGAGAGCATATGAGGAGGAACCCTGACATGTGCGTTGAAGGTCAGACCATGGCGTATGGGGTAGGGGCGGGTCGCAACTCTCCCGGCCCGGCGCGGATGCAAACATTTCCGCGAATCCGGTCAATACATCGAATATGCATTACATAGATCTGACTGCACGCGTAATCGTGTCTTTGCACCGGACAACTCCAAAGACGGGAAGGCGCTGCGCACCGGGTAACAAGAAGCGACACACTCTCGGACAACACGGGGGATACTTCGCACCTCGCTTTTGGCAATAATTGGCGGCGCCATCGATGCGCGACGTACTGTTGGACACAGGGTTTCATGGGCACTGAAATGCACAATTGGGTTAAGCCTAGCGCTGCAAGCCGAACGCGGATTCAGCATTCCAAGATATAAAGTGAGGAATTCTAAGCACCGAAAAGTATCAATGCGATGTGACGACAGAGAGCGTAAATTTGGTTATCCTATCGACGTTTATCCCTCAATTAGCGCGTGCAAAGCCGACGAATTCAGTATGAAATTGTGTAGGTGGATACGACCCGCTTTGCTTCTAAGAACCTTTCTTCTGGATACATATCTTATGACCAACTTCCGTATGGCTTCGTCCGCGCTCGTCGTATTAGCATCGATTACTGTTTTAACCTCTAATGGCG
>NZ_CAXTGZ010000746.1:2210-2721 GCF_964243625.1 uncultured Caballeronia sp. | reverse complement strand
ACAGATACCCACACGCTTCGCCACCAGTAATTGTGGCAGTCAATACGGAAACCTGGCCAAGACATAACAACGGGTTAAGCCATAACAGCTCCGCAGGTCTTGACCCGCACAGGACTTTGCCGCCGGGGTCCCATGCAAGCCCGGATACAACGGAACCAGTACAGCCATCCATTTGTTTGGGCGCCAGCGCGCGCAGCGGGGAGGCCTAATTAATGGACTCCCAAACTGGTGGCGAAGCGTGTGGGTTGCGGTTGACGGAGGGGGAGGGTTTCAAGTGTTCGTGGTTATGGCGGCAACCGTTCTTCTGACGTACCAAACAGTTGTCACTGCACGCTCGGGACACTTAAGAATTAGCGGTTGGGAGGCGTTTTCTTTGCTTCGTTTCTTTGTCGCCGTTGGACAAAGAAATGAAGTGCCGCCACGCACAGTGGCTAAAAGTGCTAAAGAAATCAGACAGCAATGAACGCGCGATAGCCTAAAGAGCAACAACCCGGCATCAACCCAGACCACG
>NZ_CAXTGZ010000746.1:0-2110 GCF_964243625.1 uncultured Caballeronia sp. | reverse complement strand
CCCGAGCGCCAGCGCAAAACTCGTGAAATGAAGTGCCGCCACGCACAGTGGCTAACAGTGCTAAAGAAATCAGACGGCAATGAACGCGCGATAGCCTAAAGAGCAACAACCCGGCATCAACCCAGACCACGAAAAACATTGACCCGAGCGCCAGCGCAAAACTCGTGAAATGAAGTGCCGCCACGCACAGTGGCTAAAAGTGCTAAAGAAATCAGCCAGCAATGAACGCGCGATAGCCTAAAGAGCAACAACCTAGCATCAACTCCGACCACAAAAAAACGTTCCCTCCACGCCGAGCCTCTGGAAAACACCCTCTTGACTCCGCCAGCACTTGGAATATTGTATATCACAGCAAAAACAAGAACGACCCAAGCGGCAGCATCCAAAAAAACACCTTGGCCCCACGGCCCCGAGCCCCCATGAGCAAAGCCCTCACCGGCGTCCGCATCCTCGACTTCACACATGTCCAGTCAGGCCCGACCTGCACCCAACTCCTCGCATGGTTCGGCGCCGACGTCATCAAGGTCGAACGCGCCGGCATCGGCGATATCACCCGCGAACAACTCCGCGATATCCCCGACGCCGACAGCCTCTACTTCACGATGCTGAACCACAACAAACGCTCGGTGACCATCGATACGAAAAATCCCGAAGGCAAGAAGGTCCTCGAATCGCTCGTAAAAAGCTGCGACGTGCTGGTCGAAAACTTCGCGCCAGGCGCACTCGACCGCATGGGCTTCACCTGGGAACGCATCCAGGAACTGAATCCAAAGATGATCGTGGCATCGGTGAAAGGCTTCGGACCAGGACCCTACGAGGACTACAAGGTCTACGAGAATGTCGCGCAATGCACCGGCGGCGCAGCATCGACAACAGGTTTCGATGACGGCCCGCCCGTTGTCAGCGGCGCTCAAATCGGCGATTCGGGCACCGGACTGCACCTGGCGCTCGGGATCGTCACCGCGCTCTACCAGCGCAACGCGACGGGCCGCGGCCAGAAGGTGCTCGCGGCCATGCAGGACGGCGTGCTCAACCTGTGCCGCGTGAAACTGCGCGATCAGCAGCGCCTCGAACGCACCGGCGTGATGAAGGAATATCCGCAATATCCGAACGGCGAGTTCGGCGAGGCAGTGCCGCGTGCGGGCAACGCATCGGGCGGCGGGCAGCCAGGCTGGATCCTGAAGTGCAAGGGCTGGGAGACGGACCCGAACGCATACATCTACTTCATCACGCAGGCGCCCGTGTGGGGCGCAATCTGCAATGTGGTCGGCAAGCCGGAATGGATCGATCATCCGGACTTCAGCACGGCGGCGGCGAGGCTTCCTCATCTGAAGGACATCTTCGCCGAGATCGAACAGTGGACCATGACCAAGACCAAGTTCGAAGCAATGGACATCCTGAATCAACACGACATTCCGTGCGGACCGATCTTGTCGATGAAGGAAATTGCCGAGGACACGTCACTGCGAAAGACGGGGACGATCGTGGAAGTGGATCATCCGGTGCGCGGCAAATACCTGACGGTCGGCAACCCGATCAAACTCTCCGACAGCCCCACCGAGGTCACGCGTTCACCGCTTTTAGGTGAACACACCGACGAGGTCATGACAGAACTCGGCTACTCAGCCGACCAGATCGCGACGCTGCGCAGCCTGGGCGCGATCTGATCTTGGATCGATCGTTTCATGCGCGGATGCGCGCTTTCCGCAATGGCGCCACGCGCAGGAATTCGATACCTTCGTCACGTTTCATCAACAAAATTTCCAACACGGATAAATCGATGCTCGACGGGGTCTGGTGTGCGTTAGCGGTGATTGCATCGGTACAAAGTCTGCGCACACCGGGCGCGGTATCGCCGGCTCGGCAACAGGCATTGCGCGATGCCGCGGGCGTCGGCGCGGCCGTGATCGTGGCCTACGCCATGGCGACTGGCTTCGAATCGATGCTCGTGGCGCTCGCCATTGCGGCGTTTGCCGTGTTGACGCCGCGCTCCGGCAAGGCCACGCCCGCGTCGCTGCAAAGTGCGCTTGCGCTGGCGGCGCTGGCGTCGGCATCGGCGGACCATGCGCTTGGACTCGATACCGGGGCATCGCTCGGGTGGACTGCGCTC
>NZ_CAXTGZ010000745.1:0-2722 GCF_964243625.1 uncultured Caballeronia sp. | reverse complement strand
ATCGGCACGTTGCTGCAGTCGTTCGGCTGGGCGGCCGTTGGCGCGCGACTCCCGTTCGTGATGGTTCCGGGCGGCGCGCCGGTGATGCTGTTCGCCGTCGTCGCGAAACAGACCGACCTGCAGACCGCCGCCGGGTCGGTGATCCTCACGAGCCTGTTCTACTGGATCATCCTGCCGGTATTCGCACGTTGCCTGCGTTTTTTTCCTCGCGTGGTGATCGGCGCCATGTTGCTGCTGGTGTCGGTGAGCCTGATCAAGATTTATGCGGGCGTGATCGTCGGACAGCCCGGCACTCCGACATTTGCGCAGCCGCAGGCGCTCGGGCTTGCCCTCCTGACCGTCGCCTCCACGCTTCTGATTGCGCGTGCCCTGAAAGGAGCGGCGGGGCGCCTTGCGGTGCTGCTGGGCCTCGTCATTGGCGCGTTGGCAAGCTGGGCATTGGGCTACATGCCGCTCGCCACTGTCATGCAGGGTCCCGTTTTCACGCACCCGGTGCTGTTCCCGTTCGGCACGCCGCATTTCGATGTGATCGCTGCCCTGCCCATGCTGATTTTCAGCGTGATATCGATGGCCGAAGCAACGGCGCAGACGGTCGCAGTCGGCGAGATCACGGGCAGGGTCATCGATACTTCGCGCGACGTTCCCCGCACCATTCGCGGCGACGCCGTGGCCTCGCTGATTGGTGCGTTGCTGGGCACGTCGCTCATCATCACGAGCGCCGAAAACATTGGCGTGGTGCAGACGACCGGCGTGCGTTCACGCTATGTCACGGCTACCGCCGGCGCTATGCTGATCGTGATCGCACTGTTCGCGCCGCTCGCACGGCTTGCTTATTCGATCCCCGCGCCAGTGGTCGGGGGCACGGCTTTGATCGTCTTCGCGATGATCGGTGTCATGGGCATCAAGATGCTCGGCCAGGTCGACCTGAATGCGCGCAGCAATCAGTACACGCTCGCGGTGGCGTTGATCGTCGGCCTGCTGCCGATACTGGTCCCCAATCTCTACGCCCGCTTTCCCGCGAACCTGCAGCTCGTGCTCAGCAACGGCATGGCGGCAGGGACGGTGGCGGCGATCATCGTCAATCTTGTCTTTACTGCTGTGTGGGCGCGGCCCGGGAAAAAGATTCAGACAACCTGAACCCGCGCCGTTCCTTTCCCTTCCTTTCCTTCCACGCTTTTCCTCTCTTCCAATGAAAATTGCATCCGTCGTGTGCGCGGCCGGGGTCGCGTCTGCTGTCGCGCTCTCTGCGCCTTCAAGTGTTCATGCGCAAAGCAGCGTGACGTTGTACGGAAGTCTCGATGCGGGACTTGGCTATGTCAGCAACCTCCACGGGTCCCGGGCTTTTATCGCCGAGCAGGGCACATTGCAAGCCGACCGGTTCGGATTTCAAGGCGTTGAAGATCTCGGCGGCGGCCGCTCGGCGCTGTTCCGGCTCGAAGGCGGATTCGTCACCACTACGGGCGCGGCCGCGAGCGCCGGCACTTTGTTCAACCGGCAGGCCTATGTGGGCCTCTCCGATCCCCGGTTCGGCACGGTCACATTGGGGCGGCAGACCGACTGGAATTTCGACTGGCTGGGCTCGGTATCCACAGGACAGTTGCTTGGGGATTTTTCCGCGTTTCATCCGGGCAACCTCGATGGTCTCGGCAGCACGTTGCCCGTGCAGCTATCGAGCACGGTCAAATGGAAAAGTTCGAACTACAGCGGCTTGACGTTCGGTGCGCTCTACGGATTTCCTGGCGCAACGGGCAGCAATACCAACGGCCGGACGATCAGCTTTGGCAGCAATTACACGAATGGACCGGTGAAGCTGGTCGCAGTGTATTCGGAATATCGGGACCGCTTGCTGCCGCTCGCCGGCGGCCTCGGACTGAGCACATTCGAAGGTCAGGCCCTGGCCGCGGGCGCGACGTTCAACGCCCGTCAGGTCCGCGATGCGGGCATTGGCGGGTCGTACCGGTTCGAACGCGTGACGGTGCACGCGCTGGCCACGGATCTGCGCATCACGTCGGCCCGCACGGAACACTTTCGTACTTTCGATGGCGGCGCGAACCTGCGCCTGACGCCATCGGAAGAAATATCGGCGGGCGCTTGGACGGCGACGCTCGAAGGACACCGCTGGACCCAGTTTACGGTCGCCAACGTCTATTCGCTCTCCAAATCGACGCAGCTTTACGCAGACCTGATGTTCGAGGCTGCAGGCGGCGGCGCGGTGGCGGATACGTTGGGGATCGGCGCGTCGTCGGGTGGCCGGCAGACGGTCTTGCTTACCGGAATTCATCATCTCTTCTGAGTCATGCACCAACAGGATCCATAGCTGCAAATCGGTCCTTCTAGTGCGCAGTTGCTCTCGCCACTGCCAAGGGGGCAACGCTGCGCCACCGAAATAAAATGTTGCGATGCAGCATGTATCGGCCTATGCTCGATCAACGCAACGAGATGAGCAACGGCAATTGGCGTCGGCGACGGCCGGCCCGCAGTCGGCCCGTCGATAGCACTCGCAGATCCTGAAGGAGCTTGGCTGATTAACTGGCTTTTTTGACCGCTCTGATATCGGGCCGGCCGCCAAATCCGGCAAAAACGACGCCGAAACCAGAAGTCAAGAATGAAAGTCCGTGCCCACGCCTCGGACGACCGGATTATTTTCGGTTGGCAGCCCTTTCAGTACTGCGGCGTCGCTCCAGGCAATTCCCTTCGCAACATCAGACACATTTCTGACGTA
>NZ_CAXTGZ010000744.1:0-2740 GCF_964243625.1 uncultured Caballeronia sp. | reverse complement strand
GGTCCGCGTGACCATGGCCCGTGTGCCGGTCCTCGTGGCCGACGCGATCCGCTCGATTCGCAGCGCGCTGGTGGCCTCGGGCTTCGCCCACGCTGACATTGAACTCCAGGCCGCGCCGGAGCCGTCTTCGCTGGCCGATCCCGCGCTCGAACCGACGACCAGCGCAATGCAGCCGCCGGAAACGGGCGGCGTGCTGGCAAACATCGAACGGTTCTTTTCGATGCTGTTCGGCGGTCGCGATCAGCCGCCTGAAGTCGCACATTATTCGGAAGCCGTGCGGCGTGGTGGAATTCTGGTGGCGGTCGACACGCCGTCGGAAGAGCGCGCCGATGCAGCCCGTCATACGCTCGCCGAGCAAGGGGCAATTGACATCGATGAACGCGCCGCAAGCTGGGGCGCATTGAATCATCCAGGCGCGGGCTTCGGCACTGTTGCCGCTCCCGATGACCGCGATCATTCGTTGCTCGATGAACTCGGCTTGGGTTCGGGCAGTGCCGTGCCGGGACGCGCTCCCGTCAATCCGGCGGCCGATCCGCTCGCAACAGCCCGTGCCGATACCCGTGCCCGCGCCTATCCGCGTGGCAACCTGAGCGAGCCGGCAGCCGTGGATTCGCTTGATCCGATCAGCCCGGTTGCACGCGACCCGTTCGCCGGCAGCAGCGATTCTACGTACCGCGCGACTGGGGGAGATCCGATGACCAGCGGCTCGGTATGGCCGGCAAAAGATGAAGCCCACGAAACGACGCAGGGCTGGCGCCCCGTTACACCGGTTGATCCGCTCGATGAAACCGAAACGTCTTCGCAACGTGCCAGCTTGGCTACGCCCGTTGCTGGGTCGCTTAGCCAATCCGCTGCGGATCCGCTCCGGCCCGACCTGCCGCTGTCGCGCAACTCCATGCCCGACGAATACATGGAGTACGAGGACGACTTCCGCACCGACTATGAATCGCGTTACGCGGCCACCGGCGCACGCTACGAGGAATACGAAGATGCGTATCGTTACGGCGCAACATTAGGCAACGATGATCGTTATCGCGGCCGAAGCTGGGATGATTCGATGGAAACCGAATTGCAGCGCGACTGGCAAAACCGTAATCCGCATGGTGAAGATACGTGGGAGCGCTTCAAGCTCGCAGTGCGTCACGGCTGGGACCGCGTGACGGGACATCATCACTTGTAATCCGTTGATTGCCTCGGCTGCTGACGGCCCGCTTCGGCGGGCCGTTTTTATGGGCCTCAAGCCGCCGAAAGCCGTTTGACCCAGGCCACGTATTTATCGACGAAAGCCTGCAGGAACTTGCGGGTGTCGTCGTTGACGATCTTGCCGGCTGCATCGATACGACTTTCGTCGTGCTTGATGAACATTTCCGGCTGGCCCATCAGCGGCACGTCTAGATACGCAAGCACGTTGCGCAGATGCGCCTGCGCGAGCGCGGTGCCTATTGCCCCCACCGATGTCCCGATCAACGCGCCCGGCTTGTTGGCCCACGCGCTTTGCCCCCACGGCCGCGAACCCCAGTCGAGCGCATTCTTGAGCACGCCGGGAATCGAGCGATTGTACTCGGGCGTGACGAACAGCAAGCCATCCGCCTCCGATATCTTCTGCTTGAGCGTTCGCGCGGCTTCGGGAAAATCGGCGTCGTAGTCCTGGCTATAAAGCGGCAGGCTGGCGATATCGAGAAACTCGAACGAGAAATCCTGCGGCGCCAGGGATATGAGCGCGTGCGCGAGTTGCTTGTTGAACGAATCACGCCGGATGCTGCCAACAACAACCGCAATCCTAAAGGCCATGGTTATTCCCTCCGACTGAGTTGATCGCGTTATGAAATGAAGTACTAAACGCGCGGCTTTGCACCGCATCGTCGCAATATCATAGGCGCGGATACGGCCATCAGGTTATGCGACTCGATGTGCACCGGCGGGATCGAGAAGCGTAATCAGCGAGCACTTTGGCCTTGCATTGGGCAATCCAAGCGAAAGCCGCCTGACATGCCCCTTTCAGCGCGTTTTTGAGATGATTTCCACAAAGTTGTCCACAGAATCTGTGGACAACTTTGTGGATGTTTAATAATTCGCACTAAACCGCCAGATGTTTGGCGGCAAAGGGCCGGATCCCAGCAAAAGGATAAAGGCGAAGTGACAGCGGAAAAATACCGAACTCGGAAACGGGTTCTTACCGAACCCGCAACGATGAAACGTTCAGCGCCCCACCGGCCGCCATTCATGCGAAAACTACAACAATATGTTTTCTCAATCGACATTGGTCGCCGATAGCTATGTGAATAGACTGATTCATATCGATGGCGCAAGACGTGCCGTCATCCAAATCAGAGGTTCACATGAAACGCGCGCTTATCGGCAGTTTGCTAATTGGTGCGCTGGCTTCTTCAGCCAGCGTCTTTGCTCAATCTTCGAACGTCGCGCCAAGAACGCGTGCCGAGGTGAAGGCTGAACTCATCGCGGCAAGAAACAGCGGCCAACTCGAGACGATTCATTCGGAAAGTTATCCGCAATTGCTGCCGTATCAAACGGCGAAGGCGCTGGATGCATCGCGTACAGCTTCTGTGATGCAGGCGAACAGCGCGCGTATCAGCGCGCAATAAGCCAACACGCTTCCAGCACATTCTTCTCATACCTCGCTCCGATGAGGCTTGCCCGGCATCCATATGCCGGGCTTTTTTATGTGCGTCATCGCGTGATGGCGGCGAGACATAACGTCACCGTAACGAGCGATATCAGC
>NZ_CAXTGZ010000743.1:0-2744 GCF_964243625.1 uncultured Caballeronia sp. | reverse complement strand
TGGCGACGAAAATTTGGGCAGCCAGTCAATCGACAACAACGGATGATTGAGTATGTCGCCAGGGTGAGCCAGCACCTTCCCGTCAATCAAAGTGGGACTGCACGCGGGCACGACCTTGTCGCGGAACAGTTCAGCGCGCGTTCCGGATTGATCGAGGCTTTCGCCATAGGTAATGCGGAAATCGATGTGATGGCCATCGGGCGACGGTTCAGAATGTGTGCCATCGAGAAAGATGTCGATCTCGGGATGCTCCCGCTGCCAGGAATAGACGCGTGGCGCAAGCCACTTCGACAAGACCGACGGCAACGCGCTGATGCTCAGGCTACGCTTCAGTTTGCCCCGCTCCAGTTCCGCACGCGCCAGCCGCAGACTTTCGAACGCCTGCGCGCAACTGGCGTGATAAATCCGCCCGGCTTCGGTCAATCTCAACCGCTTGCCTTCTTTCGCCAGCAAACGCATGCCGACCGAGTCCTCCAATTGCTTGATCTGCTGGCTGACGGCGCCCGGAGAAACACCCAGTCGTCGAGCGGTTTCGATCACGCCCTGGCAACGCCCCAGCGTATCGAACACTTGCAGTGCGCGCAGAGGCGGCAACGTATCCATCAGAGTTCTCCGGGTGTGTCATTTTAGAAATTCTAAACGAACTCGCAAAATCACCCCTCTATTCTTTTGAATATTGACTTCCTAAGCTTTGGACATTGACCGGATAGAAACCGGTGAAAGCCAAGGAATGCATTCATGTTCGTCAGAAACGCATGGTATGTCGCTGCCCGCAGCGACGAAGTCGGACCCGGGCTCCATGCAACGCGGTTGCTGGGCGACGCGGTTGTGCTGTACCGCAAGCTCGATGGGGCCGTAGTCGCACTGGAAGACGCCTGTCCGCATCGCAAGTTGCCGTTATCAATGGGGCGCCTGAAAGGCGAACACGTTGAATGCGGATACCACGGACTGACATTCGATGGCGCGGGCACGTGCGTTCGCGCGCCTGGCAACGCGCGCATTCCGCCTGGTGCACGGGTACAAAGCTATCCGGCGCACGAGCGCTATGGTTTGGTGTGGCTATGGATGGGACCGCCGGAACATGCGGATCCAGCCGCCATTATCGAGGTGCCGGAATGGGGTGACCCCGCGTGGGGCATCAATCAGGGCGACGCAATGACTGTCGATTGCCACTACCTGTATGTCACTGACAACCTTCTCGATCCGTCGCATGTCGCATGGGTGCATCCATCGTCGTTTGGCAATGCAGCGTGCGAGGGCGAACCGCTCAGCACCCTGGAAAACGGAAAAGGTGTGACGGTGTCGCGCTGGATGCGCAACGTGGAGGTCGCGCCTTTCTACGCACGCTATGTCAAGTTCAGCGGGCGCTGCGACCGGAAACAGCAATACGAAGTGCGCTTTCCATCGCACGCTGTGATCAAGGCTGTTTTTACGCCTGCGGGAACCGGCAGCGAGTCCGGACCCATGCATCCCGATGTGTTCCTCATGAACTCCTATAACTTCTTGACGCCTGTAGACGAATCGACCACGCGCTATTACTGGTTCCAGGCTCGAAATTTCGACCAGAGCGACGCGCTCGTGTCGGAGCAATTCAATGAAGACGTGCGCCACGCATTCGATGAAGATCGCGTGATCCTCGCCGCCGTGCATGCCGGGATGGCAAACCGGCGGACACCGAATATCAACCTCGCGCTCGACGCGGGACCAACACGATTTCGCCGGGGCGTGCAACGCCTGATCGACGCGGAGCAACACGATAATGCGGAACAGCCATCTTTTCACATTTAAGATACCTAAATGAATTCGTATTTTCTTGAAGCGCCCTCATTCGATCGCCAGCGTGAGCGCTTTTTACACGCTGCCCGCATGGCAAATGCATCCATGACGGAGTGGCTGCATCCGTTGAAAGGACCGCGGGGAGAAACGCTCGTTACGGATGTCGCGGTGCTTGGCGATCCGCAAGCGCCCTCCCGCTTGGTCGTGCTGTCGGGGACCCATGGCGTCGAAGGCTTTTATGGTTCCGAATGTCAGATCGCGCTACTCGATTCTCTTCGAACACACGGCGTTTTCGAAGGCGTAAGCGTTGTGATCGTCCATCTCGTGAATCCGTGGGGAACGGCGTGGCTGCGGCGCGTAACGGAAGATAACGTCGATCTGAATCGAAATTATGTCGCGTTCGACCGCCCCCTCCCGGCTAACGCCGGTTATGAATCGATGCACCCAATTTACCTGTGTCCTGAACTCGAAGGCCCGGCTCGCAGCATTGCCGACGCAACATTGGCGGCGTGCATTGCCCGCGATGGCAATGCTGCAGTGATGAGCGTCGTGGAAGCGGGACAGTACGTGCACGCCGACGGCCTGTTTTTCGGTGGCCGCGAGCCGGCCTGGAGCAACCGCACCCTGCGCGCGATCATGGAAAAGCACGTTGCCGACGCGCAGACGGCAATATGCTTTGACTTGCACACTGGCGCAGGCGCTTTTGGCCATCCCATGCTGATGGCGATCACTGCAAAGGCTTACCCGATGCTGTCGCGCATGCAGGCACTCTACGGTCCGTGGCTGCATACCATTGTCACGAGTCCATCATCCACCACTGACACCGGCATTGCTGCCACTGCAACGGGCTATACATCGCAAGCCATGCTCGACCAGCTCAGTGACGTGGACCTGATGCAATTCGTTATTGAATGCGGCACATACGACCCTGCGCGCTCGCATCGATTATTGCGTGACGACCACTGGCT
>NZ_CAXTGZ010000742.1:0-2771 GCF_964243625.1 uncultured Caballeronia sp. | reverse complement strand
CGGAATTCTAGTGCCCGTTTCAACACTGCGCAAGGGGTTCGGGAAAAGAATTTTATCGATGCTTAAAATCAGGTTTCCGCTTCTCTACAAAAGCCGCCATCCCTTCCTTCTGATCCTCGGTCGCAAACAGCGAATGGAACATGCGGCGCTCGAAATGAACCCCCTCCGCCAGCGTTGATTCGTATGCGCGGTTGACTGACTCCTTCGCCATCATTACTGCAGGCAAGGAGAAGCTCGCGATTGTCGCTGCAGCCTGCATGGCGTCATCCAGCAGGTTCGCTGCCGGAACGACGCGCGACACCAACCCTGCCCGCTCGGCTTCGTCGGCATCCATCATTCGTGCAGTCAGACACATGTCCATTGCCTTCGCCTTCGATACAGCGCGCGGCAGCCGCTGCGTGCCGCCGGCGCCGGGGATCACGCCGAGCTTGATTTCGGGCTGGCCGAACTTGGCGGTATCGGCGGCGATGATGATGTCGCACATCATCGCCAATTCGCAGCCGCCACCGAGGGCGAATCCGGCAACAGCCGCAATGATCGGCTTGCGAATGGTGCGCACCGTTTCCCAGTTACGCGTGATGTAGTCGCCCTTGAACGTATCCATATACGTGTAGTTGGCCATCATGCCGATGTCCGCCCCCGCTGCGAACGCCTTCTCGCTGCCGGTCAGCACGATGGCGCCGATGTTTTCGTCGGCATCGTATTGTTTAAGGACAGTGCCGAGCTCATCCATCAGCGCGTCGTTGAGCGCGTTGAGCGCTTTGGGCCGGTTCAGTGTGATCAAGCCGACACGCCCGCGCACTTCGGTCAACAGATTCTCGTAAGACATTCACTCCTCCTATATGAACTCGCGCGAAATCGCTTCGCGCACGCGTCTCGATAATGCTAACATTCGCATACCAACCGGTCGGTTAATTAATTATCCGAGCGACCCTCATTACAACCAAATCCTTTTGCCGCCATGACCCATCCGCTCTTCACGAAGCACGAAGCGACGCTTACTCAAGCGCTTGCCGCTATTGCAACGCGCGGCTACTGGAGCCCGTTTCCCGAAATGCCGAGTCCCAAAGTGTACGGTGAAACAGCAAATCCGGATGGCGAGGCGGCCTTCAAAGCGCACCTGAACCGCGCGTTCGAACTGGATCAGCCCTTGACCGGGGAGACAGTGGGTAACGAGCGGTCGCCTTACGGATTCGCGCTCGGCGTTCGCTACCCGAAAGCGGACGTAGACTCGCTGCTCGAAGCCTCCGCCTTGGCGCAACGCCAGTGGCGCGCCGCCGGGCCTGCAGCCTGGGCCGGCGTAAGCCTCGAGATTCTGTCGCGGATCAACAAAGCCAGTTTCGAGATCGGTTACAGCGTGATGCACACGACCGGACAGGCATTCATGATGGCGTTTCAAGCGGGTGGCCCGCACGCGCAGGACCGCGCGTTGGAAGCGGTGGCTTATGCGTGGGATCAGCTTCGCCAAATTCCTGCCGACGCTTATTGGGAAAAGCCGCAAGGCAAGAACCCGCCGCTCGCCATGCACAAGCAATTCACCGTCGTACCGCGCGGCACGGGCCTCGTTCTGGGGTGCTGCACCTTCCCGACCTGGAACGGTTATCCCGGCATGTTCGCCGACCTGGCTACGGGTAACACTGTCATCGTCAAGCCGCATCCGGGTGCGATCTTGCCGCTTGCCATCACCGTGCGCATTGCGCGTGAAGTTTTGCGTGAAGCCGGATTTGACCCGAATGTGGTCACTCTGCTGGCTACCGAAGGGAACGACGGCCCCCTCGTTCAAAATCTTGCGCTGCGCCCGGAAATCAAGATCATCGACTTCACCGGCAGCACGCAAAACGGCAACTGGCTCGAACGTAACGCACATCAGGCCCAGGTCTACACCGAGAAGGCGGGTGTGAATCAGATCGTGATCGATTCCGTCGACAACATCAAAGCCGTCGCCAGCAATATTGCGTTCTCGCTGGCGCTTTACTCGGGCCAGATGTGCACGGCGCCGCAGAACATCTATGTTCCCCGCGACGGCATTCGCACGAGCGAAGGCCAAATGAGCTTCGACGACGTTGCGAAGACGCTCGCAGCGGCGGTAGAAAAGCTGATTGCCGATCCGGCCCGCGCCGTCGAATTGACCGGTGCGATACAAAACGACGGCGTGATGGGTCGTATCGCCGAAGCCCGGCAATTGGGTGAAGTGCTGACGGATAGCCAATCGCTTGCTCATCCAGTTTTTCCCGATGCTCAAGTGCGCTCTCCCCTGATGTTGAAGCTCGACGTGAACGCTGATGCCGCGAACTTCACGCGCGAGTGGTTTGGTCCAATTTCGTTTGTCATCGCCACGGATTCGACGGCCCAATCGCTCGAGTTGGCCGGATCGATTGCAGCCGAGCATGGCGCGTTGACCTTCTCCGTGTACAGCACGGACGACGCAGTCGTTGAAGCAGCCTATGAAGCTGCCATCCGCGGCGGCGTCGCGCTGTCGATCAATCTGACCAGCGGCGTCTTTGTGAATCAGACGGCCGCATATTCGGACTTCCACGGCACAGGCGCCAATCCTGCCGCGAACGCAGCGCTGTCGGACGCCGCGTTTGTCGCCAATCGCTTCCGGGTCGTTCAAAGCAGAGTCCATGTTGCGCCAAAGAGCGCGCCGCCGGTAGTCAGCCAAACGGCATAGGCGACCGCCCCAACGAATCGCGGCGAGTCCTAGGCCGTTCAGCCGAATAGCAACTGTAGCTGGGCGCGATTAGTATCGAAGGCATGGGTGTTTGCGCTCA
>NZ_CAXTGZ010000741.1:0-2772 GCF_964243625.1 uncultured Caballeronia sp. | reverse complement strand
GAGTGACGAAGTAACGTGCAGTACAACTTCCTCTCGGCGACGGTGCTGCTGATCCTGATCACCGATCCGCTCGGCAACATCCCGATCTTCATCAACGCGTTGCGTGGTGTGGCGAAGGAGCGCCGGCGGGTTGTGATCCTGCGTGAAGTCGCGATCGCGTTCGGGATCTTGCTGCTGTTCATGCTGGTCGGCGACCGCTTTCTTCGCGCGATGAGCCTGACAGACTTGTCGCTGCGGCTGGGTGGCGGGATCGTGCTGTTCCTGATCGCGCTGCGAATGATCTTCCCTCATCCCGATGGCCCCATGGGCGGCGATTCGCGCGGCGGTGAACCGCTGATCGTGCCGCTGGCCATTCCGGCGCTCGCCGGTCCGTCGGCGTTGGCGACCGTGATGCTGCTGACATCGCAGGCGCCGGGGCAGATGTGGGAATGGATCGGCGCGCTGACCGTGACCATGTTCGTCTGCGCGATCGTGCTGGTCATGGCCGAGAAGATCCAGCACTGGCTCGGCGAACGCGCGGTGACGGCGTTCGAAAGGCTGATGGGACTGGTGCTCGTGTCCATATCCGTCGAAATGATCCTGACCGGGATTCGGACCTTCGTACATCAACTGGCGGCGAACGGCTGAATTCGTTGCAACCACTAAAACAGAAGGCCGTTTCAACTTGCGTTGAAACGGCCTTCTTCACATTCTGCTGCAATGGCCGTTCGGCCGGTCACGCGCCTTCAATCACGCGGCTTCAATCATGCACCTTCAGTCAGTGCCCGGATGGTCGGCAGGTTGCGCCAATAGCCTTTCGCGTCCATGCCGCAGCCGAACACGTAACGGTCGGGGACTTCGAAACCGCAAAAATCCGGACGTAGCGGTTTCTCTTTGCTGATGAGCTTCTCGCAGAGCACCGCCGAGAGGAATTTCTTCGCGCCCATTGCCATGATCCGGTCGCGGATGGCGGCCATGGTTTCGCCTTCATCCAGGATGTCGTCGAGTACGAGCACCACGCGATCCTTCACCGCCTCCGCCGGCGCCACGCGCCATTCCATCTTGTCGCCGCCCTTGGTCGTGTTGCGGTAGCGCGTCAAATGGATGTAGTCGAACTCGAGCGGGAAGTCGAGATGCGGCAGCAGCATGCCGGTGAACACCGCCGCGCCGCCCATGACGGACAGCACGAGCGGAAATTCTTCGCCGGTGCTCGCGCCGATGGCTTTCGCCATGTTGACGATCGACGCGGTCACGTCCTGCGCCGAAACAATCTCTTCGGAGTGGCTGAAAATGTGGAGTGCTTCTTCGCGGTTCATAGGGCAGGCGGGGAGGGTATGAGGCTAAAAAGGAGCGACGAGGGCGCCAACGCTCAGGCGCGCGCCACGACATGATAAACCCGAGTTCCTCGATGAAACCCGGGCCGATCGAATCAAAGCCGATTGCCGGACAAAAAAAGACAAACGCTTAGCGCATGCCCGGCATCATGCCTTTCATGCCGCGCATCATTTTCTGCAGGTTACCGCCCTTCAGCTTTTTCATCATGCCGCGCATTTGCTCATACTGATTCAGCATGCGGTTCACTTCCTGCACTTGCACGCCCGCGCCCGCGGCGATCCGGCGTTTGCGCTGCGCCTTGATGAGGTCGGGTTTCGCGCGCTCCGCAAGCGTCATGGAATTGATGATGCCTTCCATGCGGCGCATCTGCTTTTCAGCGATACCCATGTTCGCGCCCGCCGCGGCTTGCTGGAATTGCGCCGGCAGCTTGTCCATCAGCGACGACAAACCGCCCATGTTCTTCATCTGCGCGAGTTGGGCGCGGAAGTCGTTCAGGTCGAAATCGCCGCCTTTCTTGACCTTGTCGGCGAGTTTTTGCGCGGCGGCGCTGTCCACGCCTTTCTGCGCTTCCTCGACCAGGGCAAGAATGTCACCCATGCCGAGAATCCGGTTCGCCATGCGATCCGGGTGGAACACTTCCAGGCCGTCGAGCTTTTCGGCGACGCCTACGAACTTGATCGGCTTGCCGGTCACGTGGCGCACGGAAAGCGCCGCGCCGCCGCGGGAATCGCCGTCGAGCTTGGTGAGCACCACGCCGGTCAGCGGCAGGGCGTCACTGAACGCCTTGGCCGTGTTGACCGCGTCCTGGCCGAGCATGGCGTCGACTACGAACAGCGTTTCCGCCGGTTTCAGGATGCCGTGAAGCTCGGTGATTTCCTTCATCATGGCTTCGTCGATACCGAGCCGGCCGGCCGTATCGACGATCAGCACGTCGTGGAAGTGGCGTTTCGCCCAATCCACCGCCGCCCGCGCAATGTCCGCCGGTTTCTGATCCGGTTCCGACGGGAAAAAGTCTGCGCCAACCTGTTCGGTCACCGTTTTCAACTGCGCGATAGCAGCCGGTCGATACACGTCGACCGACACCGTCAGCACCTTTTTCTTGTGCTTTTCGCGCAGCAGCTTGGCGAGCTTGCCGGTCGTGGTGGTCTTGCCCGCACCTTGCAGACCGGCCATGAGTATGATTGCAGGTGGCGTGACGGCAAGATTCAGCTCGACCGCCTTGCCCTCATAATCCCCGCCGATGATCGCCGTCAGCTCGCGCTGCACCACGCCGACCAGCGCCTGACCCGGCGACAAGCTTGAGATCACCTCTTCGCCAAGCGCCTTTTCCTTCACCTTGGCGATGAATTCGCGCACGACCGGCAGCGCGACGTCGGCCTCGAGCAGCGCCAGGCGTACTTCGCGCAGCATTTCCTGCGTGTTAGCCTCGGTGAGCCGGGCTTCGCCGCGCAGCGTCTT
>NZ_CAXTGZ010000740.1:0-2778 GCF_964243625.1 uncultured Caballeronia sp. | reverse complement strand
CGGCTGTCCTGTCGCAGCGAGGTGCGCGTTTCTGGCGCCGGTGATGGCCCGAATCCAGGCCGCCCCCGCCGATCCGATACACTTGGAACGCTTGCCACTTGTATGAAGCTCGGGGCGCCGCTTGCGGCGCCCCGTTCATAATGAACGAAGGAATATCGAGTGCCCGATTACAACATCCTCGAACTGATCGACCGCGCGCGTCCCAATCTGCGCCGCGGCAGCCGGCAAGTGGCCGAGTACATTCTTGCAAACCTCGGTTCCATCTCCGATATCAACCTCGCCGAACTCGCGCGCAACGCGAAGGTGAGCGAGCCGACCGTGCTGCGTTTTTGCGCGTCGCTCGGCTGCAGCGGCTTCAAGGACTTCAAGATTCGCGTGGTGCAAAGTCTGGCGCTCGGCGCGCCCGCCACGCATTCAGTGCTCGGTAAAGGCGATGATCCGGAAACCGTCGCCACCAAGATCTTCGACTACACCATTACGAGCCTTGACTGGGCGCGCAAGAAGCTGGATTTTGCGGCCGTCGGGCGCGCGGTCGATCTGCTGGCGAAGGCGCGGCGTATCGAGTTCTTCGGGTTCGGTGCATCGGGCATTGTCGCGCTGGACGCGCAGCAGAAGTTTCCGCTCTTCGGCGTGCCGTGCGTCGCGCATCAGGATTCGCATCAGCAATTCATTGCAGCGTCGATGCTCAAACCCGGCGATGCGGTCGTTGCGATTTCCAATACGGGATCGACGCGATCATTGATCGAAGTCGCAAGGACCGCTAAGGAACGCGGCGCGAGCGTGATCGTGATCACGGGTTCGAATAGTCCGCTGACGAGCTTTTCGGATGTCGCCGTGATAGCCGAAACGCTGGAAAACACAGACGTCTATACGCCGACGACTTCTCGCCTTGCCGCGCTCGTGATCATCGATATTCTTTCCACCAGCGTCGCGTTGCGCAAGGGCGAAGCGCACACCCTCGAAGTGCTGGACATGAAAAAGCGCCTCGCCGATATGCGGTCTACGGGCGTGATCTGAGTTGAGGGGACGGATCAGGGCGTGTTAATAATTCTGTGCTGCCAGGTAAAGCCGCGGATACGGGTGGAACTGCGGCGGACAATCGGCATGAATGACGCCTTTTCGTCGAGCATCTCTATGCTTCGCGCATTCTGTCCGAACACTTCTCCTGTCGGATCAAGCAGTTCCGCCGTTTTTCAACTCGCTACGACAGACTCTCAGAACGCTTCTCTCATTTGTTGCGCTCGCAATCGCCTTCATCTGCATATGCTGATTAGCAACACGCACTAGGTTTCATTCATCACCCAAGCTTTTGCTCAAACGTTTACCACTTCTCTGCCCGCTCTCGTTACTTCGCAGTGCGATCAACACCCAATAAGATAAATCCGATTTAGTTAAAACCGTTGTTTTCGGCTCCGGCTGATAGCAAGTTTTAACTCGGATGGTTCACCTGGCGTTATGTTGTCGGTCGTTAAAAATAAGCGATACAAAGCGACCGGATGAATAAAAACAACTACCGGCTGGTCTTCAGCCGACTGAGAAACATGCTGGTGGCCGTCGAGGAAACCGCCACGGCAACGGGTAAGGAAGCGGGACAGAGTTCGGTACGCAGCGGGGAATCACATAGTGCGAATTTCACGCTGCGACAGATCGCGTTTGCTGCTCTTGTGTTACTTGGCGTGCTCCCCTCGTGGTCGAGCGCGCAAATCGTTCCGGGTGGTGCTAACGCACCCGGCGTCATCGCCACGCAAAACGGACTGCCTCAGGTCAACATCAACCGGCCATCGGGCGCCGGTGTTTCGATGAATACCTACGGCCAGTTCGATGTTCAGAAGAACGGCGCCATCCTGAACAACTCGCCGACCATCGTGCAGACGCAGCAGGCGGGCATGATCAACGGCAATCCGAACTTCGGTCCCGGTCAGTCTGCGCGCGTCATTGTCAATCAGGTGAACAGCAGCGCGGCGAGCCAAATCAATGGGCGTCTTGAGGTCGCCGGGCAACGTGCCGAGGTGGTGATCGCTAATGGCTCGGGCATCAGCGTGAACGGTGGCGGATTCATCAACACGTCGCGCGCAATCCTCACGACCGGTTCACCGAACTTCGCACCCGACGGCTCGCTCTCGGGCTTTAACGTCACGCACGGCAACATCAGCGTGCACGGTGCGGGACTGAACGCGGCGGATATCGATCAGGTGGATCTGATTGCACGTGCTGTGCAGGCGAACGCGGCAATCTATGCGAAGAATTTGAACGTCGTGACAGGTGCGAACAGCGTCAACCATGACACGCTCAATGCGACGCCTATCGCCGGTGAAGGGCCCACCCCGGGCGTGTCTATTGACGTGAGTAATCTGGGTGGAATGTACAGCAATCGTATTGTTTTAGTTGGGACTGAAAACGGCGTAGGGGTGTCAACTAAAGGCGTGCTTGCCGCACAGGCCGGCGATCTGATACTCACGACACAGGGCAAGCTCGTCCTTGCCGGACAGACCAACGCGAGCGGCAATATGGCGCTGTCCGCACGCGATGGCATCGAGAACAGCGGTACGACTTACGCGCAGCAGAATGTCTCGGCGACCACATCGGGTGCGCTCACGAATAGCGGCGTGCTCGCCGCACAGCAGAATACGACGGTTCATACGGGAAGCATTGCATCGACGGGCACGCTTGGCGCGGGTGTGAATCCCGACGGCACGATTGCCAATGAGGGTGATCTATCGATAAGCGCCAGCGGCGCGATCACGGCAACCGGGCAAAACGAAGCCGGCGGCAATACGA
>NZ_CAXTGZ010000739.1:0-2779 GCF_964243625.1 uncultured Caballeronia sp. | reverse complement strand
GAGTACTTGGCTACGAACCAAGGGGTCGTGGGTTCGAATCCTGCCAGCCGCACCAATGTGAGAAGGGCCTTCTTCGCGGAAGGCCCTTTTTGTTTCGTGGGCCGGTTTGATGCCCGGCGCTTACTGGCGCGCGGCCGAACCAATGTCGCCGATACGTCCATCCGGCGCCGGTGCGTCGTCAACCGACGCAATCGAACTCTGTTCGCCTAGCGGCTCCGCACGCTCGCCCAAAAGCATTTGCGAACGATGCGGATATTCGTCGTCCACGGTCTCGCCGAATGCGTGCAGCAAAAACGCGCGAAGCAACGCAACTCTCAACGACGCGCCACGCCCCTCCACTTCCCCGCCGTCCTTGCCGAACACCGCGGTGCAAACGACTTCGCCGCGCCCGTGATCGCTCATTTCCAGCCGGCACGCGCGCTCCAACACCACCGACGCAGCTTCCCAGGACGATGACGGCAAGAACCGCCCATCCCACGCGCGTCCACGGTCATTGCCACGAATGGCGAGGGTCTGGCCGCCATCGGTGAAATGGATTTCGCGGATGAAGTCGTGCAGCCCTCGCGCGACCCAATAGTCGAGCTCGGCGCCTTCCAGTTCTGATGTTTTCATAAGTGCCCTCGTTGTACGCAGAATGGGTACAGGGCACGCAGGTCGTGTTCCAGCGTCGGTGCTTGAACTTGCCGCGCCAACTGCCGCAATGAGGCGAACGTGAGGACGCTAGTAGTCGCCGCGTTCGCGATCGATCCGCATGCCGCCTTCGTTGTTGCGATGATGCGGCTCGTCACTTGGCCGCTCACGCGCAATGCGCATCACATCCGGATTCGTCCGGACACGCCGCATCACGTTCGCCAGATGCACGCGGTCACTGACCTGGATCACGAAGCGCAATACGGTGGATTCCTGCGTCACGTCCTCGTCCATTGCAATGTGGACGATGTTCGCGTCGGCGGACGTGATGTCGGCGGCTACACGGGCGAATACGCCCTTCGATGTGCTCACGAGCACCTTGATGGCGACATCGAAGAGACGGCCCGGCTGGGGCGCCCAGGCAACGTCGATCCATCGGCCGGGATCGCGCCTGTGGATGCGCTGCGCAACCCGGCATTCCGTGGTGTGGATCGCCATGCCCAGCCCGATGCCGATATAACCCATGATGTCGTCGCCGGGAATCGGGCGGCAGCACGCCGACAGTTGCACCGACATGCCTTCCGTGCCGGTGATCACGACCGGCGGCGCAGTGTTCGTGGTGAAGCTCTCGCGCGGGGAATCGTCGTCATCCCGCCCGGTCATCAACACTTCGATGCGCTTTGCCATCACTGCTGCGACACGGCGGCCAAGGCCGATGTCCGCGAAAATTTCCTGACGGCTCTTGTTGCCCGTCCACTGAGCCAGCTTCTCCCAGACTTCCGCGGTTACTTCGGAAAGCGCCAGGCCATAGCCCTTGAGAGATTGATCGACGAGCCGTTCGCCCAGTTGCACCGATTCATTCAGGCGCATCGTCTTCAGATAATGACGAATCGCCGAGCGCGCCTTGCCGGTACGTACAAAGCCGAGCCAGGCGGGATTCGGCTTCGAGTACGGCGCGGTAATGACTTCGACAATGTCGCCGCTCTTCAACTCCGTACGCAACGGCAGCAACTCGTTGTTGATCTTGACCGCGACACACTGATTGCCGAGGTCGCTGTGGATGGAGTACGCAAAGTCGAGCGCCGTAGCGCCGCGCGGCAACGGCATGATCTTCGACTTGGGCGTGAACACATACACCGCATCCGGGAACAGGTCGATCTTGACGTGTTCGAGGAATTCGCTGGAATCGCCGGCTTCGCTCTGGATGTCCAACAACGACTTGAGCCATTGATGCGCGCGCTTTTGCACGTCGTTGAGATCGGCGCCGCCGTTCTTGTACAGCCAATGCGCTGCCACCCCCGCTTCTGCGATCTCGTGCATCTTGCGCGTGCGGATCTGGAACTCGATAGGCGCGCCAAACGGACCCACGAGCGTGGTGTGCAACGACTGATAGCCATTCACCTTCGGGATCGCGATGTAATCCTTGAACTTGCCCGGCACCGGCTTGTAAAGCGCATGCAGTGCGCCAATGCACGTGTAGCATTCCAGCGCGGTATCCAGCACGACGCGAAAGCCGTACACATCGAGCACTTGCGAAAACGACAACTGCTTGTCGCGCATCTTCTTGTAGATGCTGAAGATGGTTTTTTCGCGGCCAGTAACGTCCGCCTTGATCTTCGCGTCAGCAATGGTCCGCTGCACCGCTTCCATGATCTTGCCGACCACTTCCCGCCGGTTGCCGCGTGCGGCCTTGACGGCGCGCTCGAGCGTGGCGTAACGGTGCGGATTGAAGTTCGCGAAACTCAGATCCTGCAGTTCGCGATACGTATTGTTCAGCCCGAGCCGATGCGCAATAGGCGCATAGATGTCGATGGTCTCGCGCGCCACACGACGCCGTTTTTCCGGCGGCACGGCGCCGAGCGTGCGCATGTTGTGCAGCCGGTCCGCGAGCTTCACGAGGATCACGCGTACGTCGCGCGCCATGGCGAGCAGCATCTTGCGGAAGTTTTCCGCCTGCGCTTCCTCGCGATTGCGGAACTCCATTTTGTCGAGCTTCGACAGGCCATCGACCAGTTCGGCCACCTTTGGCCCGAAGCGCTCGGCAATCTCGGTCTTTGTCACGCCCTGATCTTCGATCACATCGTGCAGCAACGCTGCCATGATCGATTGATCGTCGAGTTTCCAGCTGGCGCAGATTTCCGCGACCGCG
>NZ_CAXTGZ010000738.1:0-2785 GCF_964243625.1 uncultured Caballeronia sp. | reverse complement strand
CCCGGAAATGATTTGTTGATTTGGAGAGTGAAGCAGGAAGAGTAAACGATATCGGGAATTGGGACCGGACACGACTGCGCGAACGACAATCAAACCGCGCCAGAAATGGCAAAGGGGTCGCGAGTTGAACTCGTGACCCCTTCATGTGTAACGTGGTCGGAGCGAAAGGATTCGAACCTTCGACCCTCTGATCCCAAATCAGATGCGCTACCAGGCTGCGCTACGCTCCGACAAGAGCGAGACTATAGCGTTTTCCTGATACCGGCGCAATCGAAAACGCTTAATACCGTCAAAAGGAGACACCCCATGAACCTCATTCTCTGGCGTCACGCCGAAGCGGAAGATCAGGCTGCGAGCGACCTCGCGCGCCAGTTGACCGGACGCGGCGTCAAGCAGGCACAGGCGGCCGCGAAATGGCTGAAAAGCCGTATCGATGGCGATGCGCTTTTCGTCGTCAGTCCCGCCACCCGCACCATCCAGACGATGGAAACCTTCGGCGACCGCTATCAGGTAGCGAAGGAAATCGCGCCGGGTGCGTCCGCGCAGGCTGTGCTCGATGCCGCGCAATGGCCGCAAGGCGCGGCGGAAACGGTCGTGGTCGTTGGACACCAGCCAACGCTCGGACGCGTTGCAGCCTTGCTGCTGACCGGTCAGGAAGCCGACTGGACCATGAAAAAAGCAGGTATCTGGTGGTTTCAGGGCCGTTCACGCGCGGGCGACAGCCAGATCGTGTTGCGCGCCGTCACGAACCCGGACCTGCTTTAAAGCCGTTCACCGATCAGATCGAGGAGGGAGACCAGCCCACGCACTTCATTGAATCGTCACTGTGATGCCATGCGAGCGTCATTCGCGATACTTACATTGTCGGCTATCGGTAATACGTCAGCCAAATCCACTGGGGATTGTCAATGCAGGAATCGACGACGCACGCTTTCGTGAACCCATCGAATGGTACGAGCGGCCCGGACCGCTTGCCCCGCGCCGCCGAGACGGTGACAGCGCAGCACAGGCTGCGGGTATCCTGGGCGCATTCCGAGGCGGAACTTCGCGAGGCGCAACGCCTGCGATACCGCGTGTTCGCGGACGAAATGGGCGCCCAGTTGAAAGGTCCGGCGGGCCTCGACGTCGATACGTTCGATGCCTTCTGCGACCACTTGCTGGTCCGCGATCTGGACACGCTGGAGGTCGTGGGCACATACCGGGTCTTGCCGCCGCACCAGGCCGCGCGCGCGGGCCGGCTCTACGCCGAAAGCGAATTCGATGTCTCGCGCCTCGCCCACCTGCGCCCGAAGCTCGTCGAAGTCGGCCGCTCGTGTGTCCACGCGGATTATCGAAGCGGCGCGGTCATCATGTCCTTGTGGGGCGGCCTCGCCGCATACATGAAGCAGAACGGCTACGAGACCATGCTGGGTTGCGCGAGTGTATCGATGGCCGATGGTGGCCACTACGCCGCCGATCTCTTCGATGGCATGGAGAAGGACGCGTTGACGGCGCTCGAGTACCGGGCGTTCGCGCACACGCCGCTGCCGGTGCAGGAATTGCGCACGGGCGCGAAAGTCGCGCCGCCGCCGCTCGTCAAAGGTTATCTGCGCTTGGGAGCCAAGATTTGCGGCGCACCGGCGTGGGACCCGGATTTCAACACGGCTGATTTCCTGACGTTGCTGCGCGTATCCGATATCAACGAACGGTACGCGCGGCACTTCATGGCTGACTGAGCGCCGCGCCGGGATCAAACGCCCGTATAAACCACCCGATACGGCTTGCCGATCTTCTCCCACTCGGCCGCCTCCTGCACGAGGCTGTAGTCGGTCAGCGGATTCAGCGACACCCAGTCGTTGGGCAGCTTTACGTCGAACCCGGCGTTTGTCGCCGTCACCTCGATGGCCGGCAAGCCGACATCGGCCCGCCGTCTGCACAGCAGCGCCGCGAGCCGCAGGCAGAACAGCAGCGTCCAGTCAACATCACGCGCGTGGGAAAGCTTGCCAAGCTTGCCCACATGCCCCAGCACGAGACCGGCAAGGCGCGCCTGATCGGTGCGCGAAAAGCCCGGCATGTCGGCGTGACTTGCGATATACGCCGAATGCTTGTGGTACGCGCTGTGCGAAATGGAAAGGCCGATTTCATGCAGCGCTGCAGCCCATCCGAGGAACATCCTGTTCTCGATACGGCGCTCGGCATCGACGGAAGACGCGCCTTCTTCGAGCTGTTCGTAGAAGCTGATGGCGAGCTTCGCGATCCGCTCCGATTGCGCGCCATCGACCGAATAACGGCGCTTGAATCCTTCCACCGTCACGGTACGCATGTCCTGATGCTGCGTGCGGCCAAGCAGGTCGTAAAGCACGCCGAGACGCAACGCGCCGTCGGTGGTATCGACATAATCGATACCCAGTTCCTCGAACACGCCCAGCATGATCGACAAGCCACCGGCCAGCACCGGAATACGGTCGGCCTTCAGTGCGATCAGCTTCAGCCGGTTCACGTTCTCGGCCTTGATCAACGCTTTTTTCAGCCGTTCCAGGCCGCCGCGCGAAATGCCGTGCGTGATGCCGGGGTCGTTGAAACCGTTCGCTTCGATCAACTCGGCGAGCGCGCGCGCCGTGCCCGATGATCCGATCGCCTGGTCCCAGCCGGTCTGTTTGTATTCGCTGGAAATGATCTCGATCTCGCGCTTGGCAGCCAGTTCGGCCTGGCGCATGGAGTATTCATCCACATTGCCAGCGGCAAAGAATTGCCGGCTATGGCTCACACAACCTATATAAAGGCTTTCCATGTGAATGGGCGTGTA
>NZ_CAXTGZ010000737.1:0-2794 GCF_964243625.1 uncultured Caballeronia sp. | reverse complement strand
GCCCATAAAAATCGGCGCTCTTCACCGTGTCCACGATGCCTTTCGCTTCGGCCTGTCGACGCACTGATCCCGAGCCCGGCACGACCATCGCGCGCACGCTGCGGGCGACCCTCTGCGATCGGGCAGCTCGCTAGATGCGCGCCGTGCGGATGCGCGAGCAACTCTTCAGGCGTGCGCACCTCGCCAGCGCACGCCTGCGCCTCGGCGATGGCGTCTTCGAGCGGGTCCGAGTCCCAGCGCGCGATGCCCGCGCGCACCGAATCGACCGTGCTGTCGCTGTCGAGCACATCGAGCACGCGTCGTTCAAGTGTAAGCACCCGGCAATCTCATCTGGTTTTCTACTCTTTGGCGTAAGAGCATACGTTTCCACGATCAGGAAGCGGACACGTGCACACTATTTCCCAAGACATTCCGACCGGGCGCACACGGCGCACCTACAGCACCTCGTTCAAGTCAGAGCTTATCGAACAATGTCGCCAGGTTGGCGTCTCATGTTCCGCCGTGGCGATCTCGCATGGCCTGAATCCTAATGTGCTCCGGCGTTGGATTAAAGATGCCGCCGATTCCAGCGACGCTGCGCCGCCTGCACCCAAATCGGTTGTTGTCGACGTAAAGCCTGCCTTCGTCGCGTTGCCAATGACCGTGCCGACACCACAAGCGCCCGACGCGGCGCAAGCGAACGTGCGTATCGACATTCAGCGCAATGGCACAACCGTGTCAGTGCTGTGGCCGCAGCTTTGTTTGAGTGACAGTGCAGCTTGGGTTCGGGAGGTGCTGCGATGATCCGCATCGACGCCATTTGGCTTGCGACTGAACCGCTCGATATGCGTGCCGGCGCTGATACTATCCTTGCTCGCGTGGTGAAGGTATTTGGGTCCGCACGGCCACATCATGCATATCTGTTTGCCAATCAGCGCTCGACGCGCATGAAGGTCCTCGTGTACGACGGATTTGGCGTCTGGCTTGCTGCACGACGCTTGAACAAAGGTCATTTCGTTTGGGCCAATGGTCATAGTGATATTTCTGAGACGTTAAATCTCGAGCAACTGCGCGCACTCGTGATCGGGCTGCCCTGGCAGACGTTGGCGCACGACCACGTAATCGCGGTGGTATAGCAAATGACGTAAACAGTTTCGATTCCCCCGGCGTGCAGGTGCTGGCAAACTTGGGGGCATGAATTCACCCACCGATCTCGATGCCCTGAACTCCGATCAACTGCGCGCACTCGCGCGGCAGTTGATGACTCAGGTCGACGAGAAGACGCGTGAATCGCACTACCGCCAAACGCGCATTGACCAGCTCACCCACGAGCTCTCGGTCATCAAACGCCTGCAATTCGGCAGACGTAGCGAACAGTTCACTGCCGAGCAGTTAAGCTTGCTGGACGAGGCCATTGATGAGGATTTGGCAGCGCTTGAGGCCGAGCTGGATGAACTGCGCTCGGACGCGCCGCAGGAGAAACCTCGCAAGCGGGCCAAACGCTTGCCGTTGCCGCCCCAGTTGCCCCGCACCGACATCCATCACGAACCGACTGAGTTGAGCTGCTCCTGTGGCTGCCAGCGCGTGCGCATCGGCGAGGATATCAGCGAGAAGCTCGACTACACTCCGGGCGTGTTCACGGTTGAGCGCCACATCCGTGGGAAGTGGGCATGTAAAGCGTGCGAGACGTTGATCCAGGCGCCGGTGCCACCGCATGTGATCGACAAAGGGATTCCGACGAATGGCTTGCTCGCACAGGTGTTGGTCGCCAAATACGGCGACCACCTTCCTCTGTACCGGCAGGAACGCATCTTCGCCCGCGCGGGCCTGGCAATTCCACAATCGACGCTCGGCGGCTGGGTGGGCGTATGCGGTGTACGTTTGCAGCCCTTGGTCGACGCGCTTCGCGAGGAACTACTGCGCCACAGCGTCTTACATGCAGACGAAACGCCGGTGCGGATGTTGAGCCCCGGCAAAGGGAAGACGCATAGCGCCTATTTATGGGCCTACACGTCGACTCAGTTTGCAGAGGTGCGCGCGGTCGTGTACGAGTTCGCCGACGGCAGATCTGGCGAACATGCCCGCGCCTTCTTGGGCAACTGGCGTGGCAAGCTGGTCGTTGACGATTACAGCGGCTATAAAGCAGGATTCAAACTGGGCATCACGGAAATTGGCTGCATGGCGCACGCGCGGAGAAAATTCTTCGATCTGCATGCGAGCAAGAAGAGCCAGATCGCCGAGCAGGCATTGAAATTCTTCGTGGCGCTCTACGACGTCGAGCGCGAAGCAGCCGACTTGGATCCTGAGCAACGACGAGCAATTCGTGAGGAGCGAGGCAGGCCAATTGCACAGGCGTTGCACGTCTGGATGCTCGCTCAGCGCAAGCTTGTCGCCGAGGGCTCGCCGATCGCCAAAGCACTGGACTACAACCTCAAGCGTTGGCAGGCGCTCACGCGCTATCTCGACGATCCTCATGTGCCCATTGATAACAACCGAATCGAAAACCTGATTCGGCCGTGGGCCATTGGACGGGCCAACTGGTTATTCGCGGGTTCTCTACGCGCTGGTCAACGAGCCGCAGCCATCATGAGTCTGGTGCGTTCCGCGCAGCTCAATGGGCACGACCCATACGCATACTTAAAAGACGTCCTCACGCGGCTGCCAACACAGCGGGCCGATAAGATCGCCGAATTGCTTCCGCATAACTGGGTACCACCTGTCCCCTGATTGAGCTCACCCCTGACTTTGCCGGGCGCTTACGATGGATCGCATACGATTGATAATCCTGTTGCCAATTGGCGCGTCCCCGAGACGC
>NZ_CAXTGZ010000736.1:0-2809 GCF_964243625.1 uncultured Caballeronia sp. | reverse complement strand
CTTTTGGAGTACAACGGTCCCGAAGTTTGGATCGCCAGCCACTGGAACCCTTCGCCCTTCCGCCGCTTGATCGCCTTATGCGAGGAGGTATCGCTGCGTTCGGCGGCACGCATCCTGGTTGTCTCTCAGGTACTCAAAGACGACCTGGTTGCGCGCGGATTTTCCCCCTGCTTACGTTTGCGTAAAGCGTCTGCGGACGGACGCCCAAAATGCCAAGTGCTTCTGCTGCCGTAATCCAGCCCATCGTAATCACCGTGTTGACATTGACGATTCAAATCAAGATTGACGTCAACTTTATCAAGTTTATGCTGGGCGTCGAAACAGCTGCGCAGTCTTTTGATATCGGAATTCGCGGCAGCTTGACGACAACCGTTGCTGCGGCAATCGGCTTTTTTTAGGAGGGCAGCGTGACGAATTTATCGATGAAATTTCTGGAGACCGCCTTACAGGCGCTTCAATTCCCCACCGATGCGCTGACGCGTGTCACCTTGGAAGGCTCGGGCGAACTCACTTCTGCGTTCCCTGTCGCCGACTTTGCCGCTGAAGCAATAGCGGCAGCCGGCGTCGCGATCGGGGAATTGTTCAAGATGCGGCTTGACCGCGCGCCCGAGGTCGTCATCGACCGAAGACTTGCTTCGCTCTGGTTCGGCTGGTCAGTTCAACCCGTTGGCTGGACCTTGCCCGCCGCCTGGGACACGATCGCCGGGGACTATCGAACCCGCGATGGCTGGATCAGACTGCATACCAACGCGCCTCATCACAAAGCGGCGGCGCTGAGTGCGCTGCAATGTGCCGACAACAAGTCTGCCGTGGCAGGCGCCGTCGCAGGCTGGTCCGCCGAAGAACTCGAAACTGCGGTCGTCGAGCAGCAAGGCTGTGCCGCCGCGATGCGAACAAGCGACGCATGGGAGGCCCATCCTCAAGGCAGGGCAGTGGCATCTGAGCCGCTGATTGCGTTGTCGTCCGTCGCCGCTGCGACCGACCCGCCAGCGTGGCAGCCTGAAGAAGCGAGACCGCTTGCAGGCATGAAAGTGCTCGACCTGACCCGCGTTCTTGCGGGTCCGGTCGCAACCCGCTTTCTTGCGGGATATGGTGCGGACGTCTTGAGAATCGATCCACCGGGATGGGACGAGCCGGCTTTGATACCCGAGGTCACGCTCGGCAAGCGCTGTGCACGACTGGACCTTGAAACGCCACATGGTCGGGAGATATTCGAGCAGTCATTGTCGAAGGCCGATGTGTTGGTTCATGGTTATCGGCCCGACGCCCTCGATCAACTGGGCTACACAGAAGCCGCGCGCCGCGCAATCAACCCGGGACTCATCGATGTGTCACTCGACGCCTATGGATGGAGCGGTCCGTGGAGTGGCCGCCGAGGCTTTGACAGCCTGGTGCAGATGAGCTCAGGAATTGCGCATGGCGGCATGCAATGGAAACAGGCGGATCGTCCGGTGCCGCTGCCCGTTCAAGCGATCGACCAGGCAACTGGCTATCTGATGGCTGCGGCTGTGGTCCGGTCTTTCATCTGGCGCCTCACAGAAAATCGGGCAACGACGGCCAGGCTATCGCTTGCGCGAACCGCGCAGTCGTTGATCGACCTGCCTCGGACGCCAAGTGCGGCTGAGGGTTTGACTATAAGCAACGGCGACTTTTGCGCTTCGCTCGAGCAGACAGAATGGGGACCGGCGAAACGCTGCAGATCGCCTGTGTCAGTGAACGGCGTAGCTCTGGCCTGGCGGCTTCCGGCATCGCGCCTGGGCTCTGCCGAACCGGGTTGGTAAAGCGAGCAGCCGTCGTTTTGTGTCCCGGACGTTGAGAGATTTCGCGAGCTGGCGGCGAATTGTCAGCGACTGCAATGGCCACCTCATTGATACCAATCGGACGATCGCTCAAGCCGCTTGGTCTGATGGCTCGCCGCCCCTTACGAAAGTCCAAAGAAGGTTGATGTCGGGATTCCGCGCAACGGACGTATTATGTATCGTAATGTGCGATATCAAAAAATATCGTTTTTCTAATTCGAAAGTGAGGAATACAGTGCGATGCACCCAAGTGATTGACGGAAGACCATGACAATACAGACGGTCGGTTTCATCGGGCTCGGCGCAATGGGAGAAGCCATGGCGCTGAACCTGGCTACAGTCGGCACGCCGCTCGTGGTCTGGAATCGCACTCAGGCGAAGACCGGGACGCTTGCCGCTGCCGGCGCATGGGTTGCACGAGATGCGGGCGAGGTATTTGCGCGCTCCTCGACGGTCATTCTGATGCTGGTCGATGGCGCCGCCATTGACGCGGTACTCGACCGTGGCGGTCTCGACTTCGCATCCCGCGTACGCGACCGTACGATCGTCCACATGGGCACGACCTCTCCGGCCTATTCCCGTGGCCTGGAGGCCGAGATCCGCTCGGCCGGCGGGCGCTACGTCGAGGCGCCCGTCTCGGGATCGCGCAAGCCTGCCGAAGCGGGGCAACTTGTCGCCATGCTTGCCGGCGACGCGGTTACCGTGGAAGCGCTCCGTCCGCTGCTCGCTCCCATTTGCCGCGAGACCATGGTGTGCGGACCTGTTCCCAACGCCCTTCTGATGAAGCTGTCGGTCAACCTGTTCCTGATCGCACTCGTCACCGGGCTAGCCGAAGCCGTGCATTTCGCCGAGCGCAACGGCCTAGATCTCAGCCAGTTCCTCGCCGTACTGAATGCCGGGCCGATGGCAAGCGATGTATCTCGCGTAAAGGCGCCGAAACTCATCGACCGGAATTTCGCGGTTCAGGCCGCGATCTCCAACGTGCTGGAAAACAACCGCCTGATCGCCGA
>NZ_CAXTGZ010000735.1:0-2818 GCF_964243625.1 uncultured Caballeronia sp. | reverse complement strand
GCAAATCCACCGCCGCACAAATTTATCAATCCCGTGTGCCAGATTGAGCGCTTACAGTTCTTCTTCAATTGGTATCGCGCAGGTAGAGAGGGGCTGAGTGAATCGCTGCACGCGGATCATTATCATAATGTGATAAAGAGCTATCGCATGTTGACGTCGCAGGGTGAGCGGAGGAATATCGTTTCCAACACGACTTCGATACAAACATCGAACGATGAAACGGAGGAGACAGCATGAGGCACACCCCTGTTCTTCTCAGAGGTGCCACGGTAATTACGATGGATGACGAACTCGGGGACTTTTCCGAAGCGGATATCCTGATTGAAGGCGACCGCATTGTTGGTTTAGGACCGTCCTTGGAGCACCGTGAGATCGAGGTCATTCCGCTTGCGGGCCACATCGTGATCCCGGGGCTTGTCAACGCCCATTTGCATACCTGGCAAACAGGACTCCGCAGCATTGCTGCCAACTGGACGTTGCTCGAATACTTTCGCTGGATGCATGCCGGGCTTGCCACGTGTTTTACGCCCGACGATATCTTTTGCGCCACGCAGGTCGGTGCGTTAAACCAGATCAACTGCGGCACCACGACGTTGGTCGACTGGTGCCACAACAACCCTACGGCCGCTCATACCAATGCTGCGCTCGACGCGCTCTTTGATTCAGGCATCCGGGCGACCTTCATGCACGGCACACCCAAGCCAGACCCGAAACCCGGCCAGCCGCATTTTTCGGAAGTCCCGCATCCTCGCCGGGAGGTCGAACGGCTGTTGCGCGAGCGATTCGCCCCGAACGATGGTCTCGTGAACCTTGGGCTCGCTATTCTTGGTCCGCATTATTCGACTCTCGAGGTTGCACGGCAAGACATTCGCATGGCGATGGAATTCAACCTCATCGCCTCGATGCACCAGGGCGGTGGCCCCGAAAAAGCGGCCGGTGGCTGGGAAGCGCTGGAGAGCGACGGACTGATTGGTCCGTGGATCAACATCGTTCACGGCAATGACTTGAGCGATGAGCGGCTCGCGCGCCTCGTGCAACTAGGAGTGAGTTTTTCCATCGCTCCCGAAGGGGAGATGACGCAGGGTCACGGGTTTCCGATCATGGGACGGTTGCGGTCGCTGGGGGCGGTACCGACGGTCGGCTCGGATCTGGAGTCGATCATGTCAGGCGATATGCTCAGCGCTATCCGGGTCGCAGTCGGCATGCAGCGCGCGCTCGACAACGCGGCGAGCCGTCGGGCCACCGGCAAGATTCCCGAAACGTCCACGGTCACCACTCGCGAGGCGCTCTCATGGGCCACGACAGCGGGCGCGCAGATGCTCGGGATGTCGTCGCAAATCGGCAGCATCACACCGGGCAAGCAGGCCGACCTCGTCGTCATTGATGCCAATGCCATCAATATGCGTCCGGCGCACGATCCGGTGTCGGCCGTTGTCATGCAGGCCACCCTCGCGAATATCGACAGCGTGATGATTGCCGGCGAATGGAAGAAGCGGCACGGGCGGTTACTCGCGACCGACCTGCCCGCAAAGCTTGACCGCCTTGCACGATCCGGGAGCCGGATCGCGCGGGCGATGAATCTGGGCACGGTGATCTCGCCATGACGTACGACTTATCGCAAGTGACGCGGCCCGAAGGCAGTCAGAGCATATCCCGTGCAGTCGAACTTCTCGCGGCAGTCGCGAACTGCGGTGAGAACGGCGCATCGCTATCGCAGATTGCGCAGGAGACCTCGCTGCATATCGCCACGGCGCGACGCATCATGCAGGCGCTGGTCGCGGACGGTTTGCTGGCTTTCGATTTCCACACGAAGCGTTATTCGGTTGGACCCGCGATCTTCTCTTTTGCCGTGATGAGCAACCCCTGGTTCCTGAGGCGTGACATGTTCAATGGCGCACTCGAGGAGATTGCGCTTCACACCGGCGACACTGCCATGTTCTCCATTCGCAGTGGGGTCGAGGCGGTATGTCTTGCGCGTCGCGAAGGTAATTTTCCGATTCGCGTGATGTCGCTCGATGCAGGCTCGCGCCGCCCGCTCGGCGCGGGGTCGGGCAGCGCAGCGATTCTCGCGTTCCTGCCGGACGAAGAGCGCCACACGATCATCGAACATAACGCCAGCTCCTACACGCCTTTCGGCGTGAGCGCAGGTGATGTGCGTGAGATGACCGAAGACGCGCGCGCCAACGGCTTCAGCGTCAACGAAGGACGCATCATCGATGGCGTCTATGGCGTGGGCGTTCCCGTGCTGATGGGCGGCGTGGCGGTGGCCTCGATCAGCGTCGCGGCAATCGCGAGCAGGATGCAGGCACCCCGACGCGTCGAGATCGTCAAGACGATTTGCAGGGCGTTGCAACGTTTTCCGGGCATCCAGTTGCCGCAGCTTGGGCAAGTGGATGCGTCATCGAAGAAGAAAGCCAGAAAGGCGTGAACTCCATGTACCCAATCGATTTTTTCTGGCGCGCGGCACAGCGCTACCCCGAGCGGACCGCGGCGGTAAGTGGCGACCGCGAAGTCAGTTTTCAGATGCTCGCAAGAGAGGTTTTCGAGCAGGCGGCGGCACTGTCCGACCTTGATAGCCGCCTCGGCGTGCCGGTGTGTGTGGGCGCCGCGAATAGCTATGAGCACTTCGTGACGATCCTTTCCGTACTTGCCGCCGGCAAGATATGGGTGCCGCTTAATCCGCGCAACGGCGATCCTGAGTTACGCCGCGCGGTCGACTTCGTCGAGCCAGCGATGGTTTTAGGCGACGCGGCGATGGTCGAGCGGCTCGTGCGGTTCGCACCGCAGACCCGGTTGTTGTCGGAAGTCGCTGGACACC
>NZ_CAXTGZ010000734.1:0-2821 GCF_964243625.1 uncultured Caballeronia sp. | reverse complement strand
TTCAATTCTTGATTTCCTGAGGTTGATGCAGAAGCGACTGCAAATCGATCGTGCTGCGTGAAATTGCGACGATTATCCCGCTAAGGGAGCGCGCCGGCATGACAAAACACGCAAGCCCAGCCTTCGACGCTGCACGAAAAAAAGCGGCGGGCGTTGCCGCACCGCCGCTTCGGATGACACACGTCCTAATCCCGCGAAGGACGTTGTGCGTAGATATGCAGCTCTTCGGTCACCGAACATTCTGCCTGAATGACCTGACCGTTGGCAGAAACGGTCGCGTCCTCCATGGTCATGCTCCCAATCACGCGCGGATACCGATTCGCGTGACGCGCCAAATGTTCCGCGCGCTCGGCACGCACGGCGGCGCGCCTCAGGAAGCGAGAAAGTTCTGTGAGCGCAAGCTGATAAACATCACGCTTGAACTCGATCACCGCGTCGAGCGGGACCCAATATTCGTTCCACCGCCAGGCATCGAATTCCGGATGATCAGTCGCACGCAAACAAATGTCACAGTCGCGGCCTACCATGCGTAACAAAAACCAAATCTGCTTTTGTCCGCGATAATGACCGCGCACTTCGCGCTTGATGAACTTGTCCGGCACCTCATAACGCAGCCAGTCGCGGGTTCGACCCACGACCTTGACGTGTTCCGGCAGCAAACCGGTTTCTTCGTGTAACTCCCGATACATCGCTTGCACAGGGGTCTCGCCGTACTTGATGCCCCCTTGCGGAAACTGCCAGGAATGTTCACGCAGCCGCTTGCCCCAAAACACTTCGTTGTGCGCGTTCAAGAGGATGATGCCGACGTTCGGGCGAAAGCCTTCACGATCCAGCATACAACCACCTTCGAATCCTTTAAAATTGCTTTGATTATAAACAGATAACGGGCCTGGCGCACCGGCACGAACCCGAATCCGGCGTTCGTTGCGTGTGGGCGTTGAGGCGGGCGCGCTTTGGTCTTCGCCCCGCATCGCTGTCCCGTCGTTCACTCGTTCCGCACGTTCAGCACGATTGGGCGCTCACCGCCCATTCAATCGACGCGCTCCGCTTTGGAAGATTTTTGAATGAAAGCATCCCGTTTCTTTATCGCCACCCTGAAAGAAGCCCCCACCGACGCAGAAATCGTCAGCCATCAGCTCATGGTTCGCGCAGGCATGATCCGCCGTGTCGCCGGCGGCATTTACAGCTATCTGCCTATCGGTCTGCGTTCCATTCGCAAGGTGGAAGCCATCGTGCGCGAAGAAATGGATCGCGCCGGCGCGCTCGAATTGCTGATGCCCGCGGTGCAGCCCGCCGAACTTTGGCAGGAGTCGGGTCGTTGGGAGCAATACGGGCCGGAATTGCTGCGTATCAAGGATCGTCATGACCGCGATTTCGTGGTCGGTCCGACCCACGAAGAAGTGGTGACGGACATTGCGCGCCGCGAGATCAAGAGCTACAGGCAATTGCCGGTCAACTTCTATCAGATCCAGACGAAGTTCCGCGATGAAATCCGCCCGCGTTTCGGCGTGATGCGTGGCCGCGAATTCATCATGAAGGACGCGTATTCGTTCGATCGCGATCAGGCGGGTCTCTCCGAGTCGTACAAGAAAATGTTCGATGCCTACGTGCGGGTGTTCTCGCGCATCGGCCTGGAATTCCGTGCGGTCGCGGCAGATAACGGATCGATTGGCGGCAGCGGTTCGCATGAGTTCCACGTGATCGCCGACACCGGGGAAGACGCGATTGCGTATAACCCGGCATCGGATTACGCGGCGAACATCGAAGCGGCAGAGGCGTTGCCGCTGAACGCCACCCGTGCGGCGCCGGCCGAGGAAATGAAGAAGACTGCAACACCGGGCAAGGCGAAGTGCGAGGCCGTGGCCGAGTTGCTGAACATTCCGCTGCAACGGACCATCAAGTCGATCATCCTCGCGACCGAAAACGAAGGCGGCGAAGCGACCATCTGGTTGCTGATGCTGCGCGGCGACCATTCGCTCAACGACATCAAGACGGGCAAGCTGCCGGGCTTGTCGGGTTACCGGTTCGCCACGGAAGCGGAGATCATCGATACCTTCGGCACGCCGCCCGGTTATCTCGGCCCGATCAACACGAAAAAGCCGGTCAACGTGATCGCGGACCGCACGGTCGCGAACATGAGCGATTTCGTGGTCGGCGCGAACGAGGTGGACTATCACATCACCGGCGTGAACTGGGGCCGCGATCTGCCGGAACCGGTCGTGGCGGACATCCGGAACGTGCTGGCGGGCGATCCTTCGCCGGACGGCAAGGGTGCGCTCGAAATCTGCCGCGGCATTGAAGTGGGCCACGTGTTCCAGCTCGGCACGAAGTATTCGGACGCCATGGGCGCGACGTTCCTCGACGAAAACGGCAAGCCGGCCAAGATGCTGATGGGCTGTTACGGCATCGGCATCACGCGGGTTCTGGGTGCGGCGATCGAACAGAATTTCGATGCCAAGGGCATCATCTGGCCGGAATCGATCGCACCGTTCGAAGTCGTGCTCTGCCCCATGGGCTATGACCGCAGCGAGGCCGTGCGCGAGCAGGCCGACAAGCTGTATGCAACGCTGCAGGCGGCGGGTATCGACGTGATCCTGGACGATCGCGGCGAGCGGCCGGGTGTGATGTTCGCAGATTGGGAGCTGATCGGCGTGCCGCATCGGCTGGTGATCGGTGATCGCGGGCTGAAGGAAGGCAAGCTCGAATACCAGGCACGACGCGACGCAGAAGCCACGTTGTTACCGGTCGATGACGCCGCGAATGTGGTGATCGAGAAGGTCCGCGCCGCCTACAACCCCAACCTATCGATCGACGGCGTCGT
>NZ_CAXTGZ010000733.1:0-2824 GCF_964243625.1 uncultured Caballeronia sp. | reverse complement strand
GCCAAAGGTCATCGTGCCGAGGCAGAGTTCGGAGACGAACAAGCCGGTATTGCCGAATTTTTTGTTGCGCATGCTGGGTTCCTTAGAATTCGTCCTTGGATCGCGCGGCCGGCGTGCACTGCCACACCGCCGCACTGGGATTACGAATGCGCAATGCGTGGACCGCGTGCGCGGCTTGCGCACCGAACGCCCGTTCGGCGCGGCGATGGCTGGCCGCGACAATCCAGTATCTGCCTGCGATATGCCGAAAGGCTAGCCTGATCCTGTCGGATCATTGCCCGATTCTGCAAACGCCACGTGCGGCGCTGGGCGAAAACGCCCGCGCGCGAGTAAGCTGAGTGCAATTCACCGGCAGCACTTCAAACGCCTCACGTATCCGCAAACAGGCGAATTGCATGCAAACTGCATGCATCATTGAGGTCCGGCTGACGGTTATCCCTCTTCACCCCCGGCGCCGTTGTTGCCCGTTTTGCCGCGCAGACGCCAACTCACTGAATGCGAATCATGGCCCTGAATGAGACGGCGGATTCCGCCATCGATCCAAGACAACATGCCGACCATCCGGATCAGTCGGCACAACGCGAGCCGGTCAACGGTCACGATACCGCGCCGCTCGACCCCGGCCTGGACCACGCGCGCCTCGACCTCGTCGCCTTGCTCGAACGGCTTACCGCCGACCACGAGGGCTCGCACGAGACCGCGGTCAAGGGTTTGCACGTGCATCGGATCGTGCATTGCGGCGGTCCGAGCCACGGCATGCAGACGCCGGCGCTCGGCCTGATCGCGCAGGGGTCCAAGCGAATCATGGTCGGCGACGAACTCTATGTTTATGACCCGATGCATTACCTGGTTTCATCGGTGGATTTGCCGGTGATGGGGCAGGTGACGGGCGCAACCGAAGACAAGCCTTATCTTGGACTTCGGCTGGACATGGACGTGGAAGAAATCACCGCGCTGATACGCGACGAAAGCCTGCCGCCGCCCACTCACGCCGACGCCACCCGCGGCCTTTACGTGAACCGCCTCGGCACGCCCATGCTCGATGCCGTGCTGCGGCTCTTGCGCCTGATGGACACGCCTGAGGACATCCCCATCCTCGCGCCCATGATCAAGCGCGAAATCCTCTACAGGCTCCTGATGAACGGCTCGGGAGCGCGCCTGCGCCAGATTGCGTTGCAGGACAGTCAGACGCAGCGCATCGCGAAGGCCATCATGATGCTGCGCCAGAACTTCGACCAGCCGCTGCGTGTGGAATCGATCGCGCGTGACGTGCACATGAGCGTGTCGTCGCTGCATCATCATTTCAAGGCGGTGACGGCCATGAGCCCGCTGCAATACCAGAAGCAGTTGCGGCTGCAGGAAGCGCGCCGGCTGATGCTGATCGACATGACGGATGCAGCCACGGCGGCGCATCGCGTGGGTTATGAAAGCGCATCGCAATTCAGCCGCGAGTACAGCCGTTTGTTCGGCGCGCCGCCTCTGCGCGATACCCGCAGATGGCGAGATTCGACCGGCGCATGAGCCATACGCGCACCAATAAAAAAGCCAGGGGACTTCCCCTGGCTTTTTTACTCGACCTGCGCAATCAATAGTACCGATGCGGCGGCGCATAGTGATGCGGCGCGTGACGGCGTTCCCATTCACGACGTTCCCAGTACCGGTGGCCATCGTAGTAACGGTCGCCGTGCCAGCCGCGGCTGTCGACATGCACGTAGCCGGGGCGGAAATGCTCATCGGCGGATGCCGCGTTCGATACACCAATACTCGTCACGGCAGCAGCAGCGAGCGATGCAAGCAACAAGCCTTTCTTGAGTTTCAACATGATGGTTTCCTTCGCGTTTTGTCAGTTATGAATGCCGTCGATGCGCGGGTCGTCAGTGCTAGTAGCGGCCGTAGTAGTCGTGATGGTGATATCCGCCACCATCCGGAACTACGATGCAACCGCCCAAGGAACTGCCGAGGACCACTGCAAGTGCGGCAAGAATCGCTAATCGTTTCATCGGTTTCTCCAAGTGAATCCCGTGAAATCAATTTAGCAATTAGATAAATGACAAGCCGTGTGCCTTTGTAAGGAAACGTATGCTTGGAAATATTCAGGAAAGGACGCAAAAGGGCGCAGGCGCCCGCGCTGTTACCGAACGATCTGCGGCTTTACATTTGGCGTGAGCGAAACACCAACCACGCGGCCGTCTTTCACGCCGCAACGGCTATCGAGCCGAGTCCACTGCGAATGACCGCGCGTTTTTGCGAACGCGCGCATGACGATCACTTCATCGACCGGAACAGGATTGCCCGCGCTGAAGACGGTGGTGTCGTCGTCGATCTTTGCGTTCAACACGCGTCGGTCCGGCACTATAAAGGTGTCGTATTTCGGCGTGAGCGCGACCCAGTTGTCGAAAGCGGCGACGCAGCGGATCACGGGCTGGGGAACGTGCATGCGCGTGAGATACGCGTAGTCTTCCTTCGATGGGTCCGGCGCTTCCTGCGCGTGAACAAGAGAGAAAAAGGAGGCGGTAGCTAACAATCCGATTACAGCGGCGGGGGACGAGCGGAGCTTTCTCATGCTGGCGATTCTCAGTATCCTCGATACGCGCATCCATGAAGGACGCGGCCTTGTTGGTCCGATCTTCGCGCCCATGGCGAACGCGAAGGGCAAAAGACATTTCGCCGAAGTATACGCGCGGCTTCGGCGCGTTACAAAAACGTGACCTATACATTGGTACGTGAAATCGCCGGCTGCATGATGTATTCGTCTGGTTTGAACGCGCTCGACGCCTTCCGGAATTTCCAGCTGAAGCCTGGCCATAACGCGGTATTCCTGCCT
>NZ_CAXTGZ010000732.1:0-2832 GCF_964243625.1 uncultured Caballeronia sp. | reverse complement strand
GGTGTCGAGCACCTTGTCCAGACTCAGCTTGCCAAACTCGGCCATCTCGATCTTCGCACGCGGGTTCAGGCCGCGAAGGATTGTCATGAGCCGGGTGCGATCTTCATCGCTGACAAGGTCGATCTTGTTCAGTACGATGACATCGCAGAACTCGACCTGCTCGACCAACAAGTCCACGACTGTGCGCGAATCTTCTTCGCCCAGCGATTCGCCACGCGTCTGCAAGCTGTCGGCTGATCCGTAGTCCTTCAGGAAATTGAACGCGTCCACCACGGTGACCATGGTGTCGAGCCGCGCGACATTGGCGAGGCTCTGTCCTTCTTCATCGGCGAACGTGAACGTTTCCGCGACCGGCAATGGCTCCGACACGCCGGTCGATTCGATCACAAGATAGTCAAAGCGCCCCTCCTTCGCGAGCCGGTTCACTTCAAGCAAGAGGTCCTCGCGCAACGTGCAGCAAATGCAGCCGTTGCTCATCTCCACAAGCTTTTCATCGGTTCGAGCAAGCTGCGCGCCGCCTTCACGAATCAGCGCGGCATCAATGTTGACTTCGCTCATGTCATTGACGATCACCGCGACCCGCCGACTTTCGCGGTTGTTGAGGATGTGGTTCAGAAGCGTGGTTTTGCCAGCGCCAAGAAAACCCGACAAAACAGTTACCGGAAGCTTTCCCATCAATTTCATTATCAAATTTCTCGCTTAAACCGTTTTGGATGTTATAACATTACATCATCGACATCCTTTTCGACAAATCGATTTCCCTGCCCAAGCTCATTCACCTGACTCGTCGCGCTTCTCGCCACCACTTACCAAAAAATGATCGATGAAAAATCGCACGCTCTTTGCCCATGCGGCGTTATTGCTGTTCGCCCAGATAGCAGTGGGGCACGCTTATGCAGCCGGTCTGGACGCCACCGTATCCGGCTCTGTGATTGACAGCACGGGCAAACCTGTTGCGAATGCAAATGTCGTATTGCAGAACGCAAGCGGCGCGACCGCCGGGACAGCCAGCACAGACACGAGCGGACATTTTGTCGTGCACAACGTGACTTCGGGTACCTATGCAGTCGTCGCGGCCGCGCCGGGGTATGCGAGCGGAAGCACCATCGCCACCACAAGCAGTGACGGAAATACTTCGGTATCCATATCGATTTCAAAGAGCGACGCACTCGATGTACAAGTCAACGCCAAGCGGCTCGACCGCGCACGAAATGGGCTGCTGCCGGAGACAGGAAGCAGCGTTTATCGTTTCAGCCAGACAGACATCGACACCCTCCCCGCTGGCCAGGACACGGCGCTCAATCAGGTGCTGTTGCAGGCGCCGGGCGTCGCCAGCGATTCATACGGACAGTTGCACGTGCGGGGAGACCACGCGAACCTGCAATACCGTATCAACGGTGTGATCATTCCGGAACCAATCAGCGGTTTCGGGCAATCGCTCGATACACGCATCATCGATCAGTTGAATCTGCTGACCGGCGCCTTGCCCGCGCAATATGGCGACCGGACGGCCGGCATTGTCGATATCCATACGAAATCCGGGGACCAGGGCAACGGTGGTTCCATCGATGTCTTTGGCGGCAGCCATCAGACCATCAAGACCAGCGCCGATGTATTCGGCAGCAAGGGGCCGTTCAGCTATTACTTCAGCGGCTCCGTGGGCGAGAACAACCTGGGGATAGAAAATCCGACGTCGAGCGCGAGCGCCATTCACGACCATACGCGTCAGGGCGATGCCTTCGGCCTCATGTCGTACATCATCAACCCGCTCACGCGCGTGAGCCTGATGTTCGGCACGACGAGCAATCAGTTCGACATTCCGAACACGGCGGGTTTGCCCACCAATTTCATCTTGAACGGCAACAACTCGTTCGACTCGAGCAAGCTCAACGAAACCCAGTCCGAACTCAATCAGTTCGCGGTGGTCGCGCTGCAGGGCACCAACGGCGGCGCGCTGGACTATCAGGTCGCGCTCTTCACCCGCTATTCCCGAACGCAGTTCAATCCCGACCCTGTAGGCGATCTGCTCTTCAACGGCGTGGCCGCGAGCGATTTTCACAGCGACAGCGCGAACGGCGTGCAAGCCGACACCACCTACCGGCTCAACGCAAAACACACGCTGCGCGCGGGTATATCGTTTCAACAGGAACACGCGGTGTTCAACAATGACCTGAGCGTTTTCCCCGCCGATCAGGACGGCAACCCGCTCTCCGATCAACCGTTCAACATACCGGATTCAAGCAGCAAGACGGGGTATCTGTACAGCGCCTACGTCCAGGACGAATGGAAAGTCACCGATAAACTCACCATCAACTACGGCCTCCGATACGACAAGATGGACGAGTACGTGAGCGCAAGCCAGCTCAGTCCGCGCGTTGGGCTTGTGTATGCGTTGACGCCATCGACAACGGTACATGCCGGTTATTCGCGATACTTCACGCCGCCCGCATTTGAACTTGTCTCTGGCGAGGACATCGCGCGATTCGCCGGAACGACTGCGCAGACTTCGACGCAAAACGACCCCGTGCAGCCAGAACGCAGCCATTATTTCGACCTCGGCGTGACGCAACGGCTGACGTCTGCGATCACCGTCGGCGTGGATGCGTACTACAAGAAATCGACGAACCTGCTCGATGAAGGGCAGTTCGGCACCGCCCTGATTTTCACGCCATTCAACTATCAATACGGCCGCGTGTACGGCGTCGAGTTCACCAGCAACTACAAACAGGGCAACGTCTCCGCTTACGTGAACGTCGCGTTCAGCCGCGCTCAGGGAAAGGACATCGACTCGGCGCAGTTCAACTTCGGCCCGGACGAGCTCGTGTTCATCAG
>NZ_CAXTGZ010000731.1:468-2835 GCF_964243625.1 uncultured Caballeronia sp. | reverse complement strand
AAATTGCCGAAACGCTTTTTCCTGGTGGTGACTCCTGCGGTACATGTGCCCACCGCCGCGATTTTTTCCGATAAAGCGTTGACAAGGGACTCAGAAGCCCTCACAATTACGGACTTCTTTGCACAACATAGTTCTGAAGCAGATTGGCCAGACAGTTTCGGTCGAAATGACATGCAGGCAGTTGTGACAGAGAAGTACGCGGAAGTAGCTCAGGTGCTGGAGTGGTTTTCGAATCTTTCACCTGCGCGAATGACCGGATCTGGAGCGAGCGTGTTTGCCGCTTTTCGTAGTAAAGCCGAAGCTGAGATGGCGCAAGCCAAACTCCCGGCAAGCTGGAAAAGCAGAGTGACCGAAAGCCTGGATTCGCATCCTCTCTTCGCTTTCGCGTCGTAAAGTTTCGTTTTGCCGGGTTTGGCCTACACTGCCCGGTAAGACTCAAAGTTAGTGTAGGGGAGTCGCCAAGTTGGTTAAGGCACTGGATTTTGATTCCAGCATGCGAAGGTTCGAATCCTTCTTCCCCTGCCATTAATTTCCCGCGTTTTTCCTCTCGCCCCAGCCAAGAACAGGTGCACGATGAGCAGTGACGGCCTGATGGTATTCACTGGCAACGCGAATCCCGCGCTTGCACAGGAAGTCGTCAAGATCCTTGGTATCCCTCTCGGCAAGGCAATGGTCAGCCGTTTTTCTGACGGCGAAATCATGGTCGAGATCCAGGAAAACGTGCGCGGCAAAGACGTGTTCGTGCTGCAGTCCACCTGCGCACCGACCAATGACACGCTGATGGAACTCATGATCATGGTCGATGCGCTCAAGCGCGCATCCGCTGGCCGGATCACCGCAGCCATCCCGTACTTTGGTTATGCCCGCCAGGACCGCCGTCCCCGTTCGGCTCGCGTCGCCATTTCAGCGAAAGTCGTGGCGAACATGCTGGAAATCGCCGGTGTGGATCGTGTCATCACCATGGACCTCCACGCCGACCAGATTCAAGGTTTCTTCGACATCCCGGTCGACAACATCTACGCAACGCCCGTACTACTCGGCGATCTGCGCAAGCAAAATCACGAAAACCTGCTGGTCGTCTCCCCTGACGTAGGCGGTGTGATTCGCGCCCGGGCACTGGCCAAGCAGCTCAATACCGATCTCGCGATCATCGACAAGCGTCGCCCGAAGGCGAACGTCGCTGAAGTGATGAACATCATTGGTGAAGTGGAAGGCCGCACGTGCGTGATCATGGACGACATGGTCGACACCGCCGGCACGCTTTGCAAGGCAGCACAGGTTTTGAAGGAACGCGGCGCCGTAAAAGTGTTCGCTTATGCCACGCACCCGGTTTTGTCGGGCGGCGCGGGTGAACGGATCGCGGCATCGGAACTGGACGAACTGGTTGTCACGGACACCATTCCCCTCTCCGACGAAGCGCGCGCATGCACCAAGGTGCGTGTATTGTCGAGCGCGGGTCTGCTGGCCGAGACATTCTCGCGGATCCGGCGCGGCGACTCGGTCATGTCGCTGTTCGCCGAGGGTTGAACGAGGTTGAAAGTATTTGCGGTGAAGCGGAGATCAAACTTCTCAATACCGCGTAATCGGTTCAGGCGAACGAAGGCCTGAATCGCTGCTCTGGGGCTGAACGCTTTCGCGGACAGCCCCGTTTTCACTGCCTGGTCGCGGGCAGATTATGGAGTTGAATCATGAAAGTAGTCGCTTTTGAGCGCAATCTGCACGGTACGGGTGCGAGCCGCCGCCTGCGTAACTCGGGCAAGACGCCGGGTATCGTATATGGCGCAAATGCTGAAGCTCTGGCTGTTGAGCTCGATCACAACGCCCTTTGGCACGCGCTGAAGAAAGAAGTTTTCCATTCGTCGATTCTCGAACTGGAAGTTGCCGGCAAGACGCAACAAGTCCTGCTGCGCGACGTGCAATACCATCCGTTCAAGCAAATGGTTCTGCACGTTGACTTCCAACGTGTCGATGCATCGAAGAAGCTGCACACCAAGGTTCCGGTTCACTTCCTGAACCAGGAAACCAACCCGGCTGTGAAGACCGGTGGCGCCGTGATCTCGCACGTGATCAACGAAATCGAAATCGAATGTCTGCCGGCTGACCTGCCGGAATTCGTCGAACTCGACTTGGCCAAGATCGAAGCGGGTCAGGCGTTGCACGTGAAGGACATCGCTTTGCCGAAGGGCGTGGCGCTGATCGCTCACCTCGAAGCAGAAAACCCGGTTATCGCTTCGGCGACCATTCCGGCTGCCGTTGTATCCGAGGAAGCCGCGTCTGGCGATGCCGCTGCCGAAGGCGACAAGCCGGCTGCATAAGTCTGCTGAAGCCTGTACGCTTGAGTCCACTCTCACGAGTGGACAAAGTGAC
>NZ_CAXTGZ010000731.1:0-458 GCF_964243625.1 uncultured Caballeronia sp. | reverse complement strand
CCGCCGTTGCTCTGCGCCGGCGGGTTTTTTTTAGCCTTTTTCTGGTGCGGTCGAGGTTTGAAGCGCTGATTCGCGCGCAGCCACGCCGCCACGATTGAACATGATCAAACTGATCGTCGGGCTCGGCAATCCGGGCGCCGAATATACAGCGACGCGCCATAACGCAGGCTTCTGGTTCGTCGATCAACTGGCGCGCGACTCGGGGGCATCCCTGCGCGATGAACGCCGGTTCCACGGCCATTACGGGCGGGGCCGGCTCAATGGCCACGAGATCCATCTGCTTGAGCCGCAGACGTTCATGAATCGATCGGGGCAATCGGTCGTAGCCGTCGCCCAGTTCTTCAAGATCCTGCCGGACGAGATACTCGTCGCGCACGATGAACTCGATTTGCCGCCCGGCACAGTCAAGCTGAAGCTCGGTGGCGGCAGCGGCGGCCATAACGGCCTGAAGGACATCT
>NZ_CAXTGZ010000730.1:0-2836 GCF_964243625.1 uncultured Caballeronia sp. | reverse complement strand
TCCTGTGGTCAATGCGACATCAGTACGGGGACGGTCATCGACTGGAACATGCTGCGCGTGACGCCCCCCATGACCAGTTCCTGCCAGCGCGAGTGGCCGTACGCGCCCATCACGATCAGATCGGCGCCCAGTTCCGCTGCCTTCGAGAGCAGCAGGCCGCCTGCCGCCGTGTTTTCGATGTGTCCGAGCCGGACCACGTTTGCTTTCACGTCATGCCGTGCAAGGACGAGCGCGATGTCCGCGCCGGGGATGCGATCGCCGCACGCCGCGTCATGTAATTCGTCGACCGTCACGATGGTGGTCCGCTTCGCCCGCCGCAAGAGCGGCAACGCATCATGCACGGCGCGCACGGACTCGCGGCTGCCGTTCCACGCGACCATCACGTTTTCGCTGAACGTCGTGAACTCGCGGGCGTACGGGTGGAAAAGCACCGGGCGGCCTGCGGACATCACGAGCGCTTCCGGAAAATGATCGGCAATAAACGATTCGGGATCGTCCGGATCTTCCTGTCCGGCAATGACGAGATCGGCACACCGCGCTAGGTGGGTGATGTCATCGTTCGGATAGTCGATGTTGCCGGCCCAGCGTCCAGCTACACCGGCGTCTTCCAGTTCTGCGTGGAAGACCTGTTCCAGCGCGCTCTGCCGCTCGAGACGCAGCTTGCGATGCTCCTGGAAATACTCGGAATAACCGGCCATTACGTAAAAGGTCCGCGGGTCCGGCGTGAAGCTGGTCAAGGCTCCCGTAAGATGCGCGCCGTATTGCCGGGCGAGCCGCATTGCGAACTTGAGGCGCGCGGTCGAGCGTGAACTGGTGTCGAGCTGGACCAGGATGCTTGTGAGGCTCATCGCAGAAACTCCGTTGGTGGGTGCTCGCGGTGGCCTACCTGTCAGGCGCCCGGCGCTTGACGAAAAGTCTATGGGCTCAGAAATCCCGTCCCTTGATGTAGATCAACGATCTCACCCACCCGCGGGGCGTCGAAATGCACGCCGACGAACTCTGCGTTATTACATCGGAGGTAATTGAACATATTCCTGCGCTCTCTAAGATGAGAGTCATCCCCTGGCACATCAGCTCGCTTTGGGGGACACGAAATGCTCATGTTGTTTGTTCAAATCCACCGAAGGAGTTAGGAATGCAAAGCTTTAGACTTTATACGATCGAATCGGCGCCGGCACAATCGCGGCCCACGCTCGAAGCCCTCGTTGAAAAATTCGGCTTTTTGCCGAACGTCATGGCGACCATGGCCGCCAACCCGGTTTTGCTCAACGGCTTCGCGGGCAGCTTCGCGAGTTTTCATGGCGGAAGTCTCGACGAATGCGAGAAACAGACCCTGCTGCTCACGAACGCGGTCACGATCAAGTGCCCTTGGACGGTGGCGGCGCATTCCACCTTTGCCCTTGAAGATGGCATGGCCGAAGCGGACGTCAACGCGATCCGTGCAGGGAAATTGCCAGCCGATCCTAAATATGCGGCGCTTTCGGGCTTGAGCCGGGCGCTGGTCGAAAAACGCGGTAACGTGAGCGAGGGCGATATCGAGCGGTTTACATCGGCGGGATATTCGCCGCTTCAGATATTCGAGGTGATCACGAGTATCGGGATATCGACGATGGCCGCGACGACGACCAACATGGCCGGCACGCCGGTCGAAGACCGGTTCAAGGCTCAGGCGTGGGTCCCTGCATGACTGTTGGCGCGGGGTACGCGCGGCTCGACTGGAGTTGAGCGTATCCTGATCGACCGAACCCGCATTGAATGAGTATGGAATGAAGTCCTCTGCCAAACCTGTTACTGAACTCGGCACGCTGCTGCGCCAATGGCGAAGTACGCGCGGCAGGAGCCAGTTCGATCTCTCGCTGGATGCCGGCGTGTCGCAACGGCATGTCAGCTTCATAGAGAGCGGGCGGAGCGCGCCGAGCCGCCAGACGCTCCTCAATCTTGCGCAGGCGCTCGACATTCCGCTTCGCGAGCGCAACGCGTTGTTGCTCGCTGCGGGTTTCGCGCCCATGTATTCCGAAGGCGCCTGGAACGCGGAGGAAATGCAGAGCGTGACAGGGGCGCTCGCGCGCATGTTGAAGCAGCACGAACCGTTTCCGGCAGTCGTGATGGACCGCTACTGGAACGTGCTTTTGCCCAATGAATCGGCGCCGCGTTTCTTCAATCGCTTCATCGACCTGTCCGCGCGAAAAACGCCTCGCAACATGCTGCACCTGATGTTCGATCCCGATGGCATGCGGCCGTTCATCGCCAACTGGGAGGAGGTCGCCAGGAGCTTGATTCAGCGGGTGCATCGTGAATCGGTCGGGCGGGTTATCGATGAAAAGACGCGCGAGTTGATCGACGCGCTGCTCGCTTATCCCGATGTCAAGACCGGCTGGAAATTTGCGGAGACCCCCGACGCCGGATCGGCTACGCGCAGCACGCCGGTCATTCCCATCAGCTTCGCCAAGGACGGCACGACACTCAATTACTTCTCCATGGTCACGACCGTCGGCACGCCGCAAACGGTTGCTGCGGAGGAGTTGCGAATCGAATCCTTGTTTCCTGCCGACGATGCAACCGAGGCGCTTCATCTCCGGATGCTCGGACACGCTCACGCGGAATGAAACGACGGTGTGTTTACGAAATCTATACGCCGCAAACCCCTTCTTCAACACAATAAATACCTGCAAACCTGAACAATTGGGGTTGATGCTGGCTATAGAACTACTGAAGGCGGGGAAACAATGACCGATGACGCCGAGGCTTTGATCGATGAAATGCAGCGCTACGCGTGCGCCCGCATTCACGATGTACAACGCGGCGCGGAAACGCCCGCACTCGCAGCGCTGATGGT
>NZ_CAXTGZ010000729.1:0-2838 GCF_964243625.1 uncultured Caballeronia sp. | reverse complement strand
GCTAAAGCGCGGCGTGTTGTGGATGAACACCGTCGCGCCCGCGTTCCACGGCGCAAACACGCAACTCCACGCGTGTTTCGCCCAGCCTGGCGAACTGATGTTGAGATGGACATCGCCGGGTTTCAGGCCGATCCAGTACATGGTCGATAAATGCCCGACCGGATAACTTTGATGACTATGCAGAACGAGTTTCGGCCGGCTCGTCGTGCCGCTCGTGAAATAAAGCAGTAACGGATCGGTAGCGAGCGTGCGGCCTTCGGGTTCGAACGATGGACTTTCGTTGAAGGCATCGGCGAAATTCAGCCAGCCTTCGGGCAACGCCGCGCTCGATGGAATGGCCACCGCGATGCGGGTTTTGGTTTTATCGATGGCATCGAATTTTGCAGTCTCGTTCGACGCCACGATCACATGCTTCACTTCGCCGCGCGTCATGCGATCGGCTATGTCGGCCGGCGTCAGCAACATGGTGGCGGGAATGGTAACGGCGCCGAGCTTCATTGCGGCGAGCATGGTTTCCCAGAGCGCCGGCTGGTTCGGCAGCATCAGCAAGATGCGGTCGCCGCGCTGCACGCCTTGCTGCCTCAGCCAGTTCGCAAGCTGATTCGATCTCGCCGATAACTCCGCGTACGACAGCTTGATCTCGTCGCCGTTGTCCTCCACGACCCAAAGCGCCGGGTTCATGTTACTGCGCGCGTATTCATCGAACCAGTCGAGCGCCCAGTTGAACTCGGTCAGCTCCGGCCACGCGAAATCCCTGTACGCGGTTGCGTAGTCGTCGCGATGACGCAGCAGAAAGTCTCGTGCCTGCAAAAATCCTTGCGATGCCATGGTCTTGCGTCTCCTTCGGTTTTGTCTGGTTTTTTACTTCTGCCGCAATTTTTCGCCCTGCTCGCGGATTTGATCGAGCGTTGCGGCCGGCGTGCTCGCATCTTGCGGAATCCTGATTTCTATCACCGATGGCAAACCGGTTTTCAAAGCACGCTCGAACGCCGGCATGAATTGCGCCGTGGTCTCGACAAGTTCACCATGTGCGCCGAACGCACGGGCGTAGGCTACGAAATCGGGATTCGTGAGCGAGGTTCCATGCACACGATTCGGATAATGGCGTTCCTGATGCATGCGGATCGTGCCGTATTGCTGGTTATTCACGACCACGAAAATCACGGCGAGCCGGTATTGCATCGCCGTCGCCAGCTCCTGGCTCGACATCATGAAACAGCCGTCGCCGGCGAAGGCCACGACCACGCGGTCCGGATACAACGACTTCGCTGCGATCGCGGCCGGAACGCCGTAGCCCATCGCGCCGCTGGTCGGTGCAACCTGCGACCTGAAATGGCGATATGCGTAATGCCGGTGCAACCATGTTGCGTAATTGCCCGCGCCGTTCGTCACGATCGAATTGGCGGGAAGACGAACGCTCAGTTGCTCCATGATCTCGCCGAGCTGGACATCGCCGAGCATGGGGCGCGGTTTGCGCCACGCGAGATACGCCGCATGCGCTTCTTCGATAGCGCCATTCCACGGAATAGCTTGCGGCGGATTCAGCGACGCCAGGGCCGCCGCCATTTCCGGCATGCCGGAGACGATCGGCAAGTCGGCGGAATACACGCGGCCGAGTTCCTCCGCGCCCTGGTGAACGTGAATCAGCGTCTGCGTGGTCTTCGGGATGTCGAGCAGCGTGTAACCGCCGGTCGTCGATTCGCCCATGCGCGGGCCGAGTACGAGCAGCAGATCGGCGTCGCGGATGCGCGCGGCGAGTGCGGGATTGATTCCGAGGCCGACATCGCCGGCATAGTTCGGATGGTTGTTATCGAGCGTGTCCTGGAAGCGGAACGCGCAGCCTACGGGCAGTTGCCACGCCTGCGCAAAACGCGCGAAATCGGCCGTTGCTTCTTCGGTCCAGCCGCTGCCGCCGGCAATCACAAACGGTTTCTTCGATGCCGCCAGCAGTTCGCGCACGCGCTCGATCTGCGCCGGCGCGGGCGCTGCGGCAACACGCTGATAACGCGGCGCGCCGAGAACGGCTTCGCAGGCATCGCTGAGGACGTCTTCAGGCAACGCGAGCACGACCGGACCGGGGCGTCCCGACGTTGCCGCATGAAACGCGTGGCTGAGGTATTCGGGGATGCGCCTGGGGTCATCGATTTGCGCGACCCATTTCGCCATTTGCCCGAACATCCGGCGGTAGTCGATCTCCTGGAACGCCTCGCGATCCATGTGTTCGCGCGCGCACTGGCCGATGAGCAGGATCATCGGCGTGGAGTCCTGGAAGGCCGTATGCACGCCGATGGACGCATGCGTCGCGCCCGGACCGCGTGTGACGAGCGCGACGCCGGGGCGGCCGGTGAGTTTGCCGACTGCCTCGGCCATGTTTGCCGCGGCAGCTTCGTGACGGCAGACGATGGTCTGGATGCGGCTGGTTTCGTCGTGGAGGGAATCGAGGATCGCGAGAAAGCTTTCGCCCGGGACGCAGAAGACGCGTTCGACGCCGTGGGTCAGGAGGGCTTCGACGATGAGCTTCGCGCCGGTCGTCGGGTTGGGGTGGGATGCTGGGACTGCAGATGCCATTCGATGAAACCTCTCGGAAGGTTCGGTGGTTCGGTGGTTCGGCGGTTCGGCGGTTTGGCTCGCAAGCGGAGCTGGAATTCGTAGCTTACGCTGGGGCGGGGCGGTGACGCTAGGCGGGGTTTTCGCGCTGGCGCTTGGTCGGGGGAGGTTTACGGTCGGGTTGATGTCGGGTTGCTGCTTTTTAGGCTTTCGCGCGTTCTGTTCTGGCTGATTTCTTTAGCACTATTAGCCACTGTCCGTGGCGGGACTTCATTTCACGGGTTTTGCGCT